>JBAQEN010000150.1:0-2648 GCA_049286765.1 Methylococcaceae bacterium | reverse complement strand
CATTATAAACCTACGGATGGCACGGCACCTTTGCCGTTGCTTTTGCATCAAATCAATCTGACCGAAAAACAACGAGGTGAAATCAATACGCTAGTTAATGCCCGTCGCGCCGAAATCGACGCCAAGCTGGAAGAAGTGAGAAGTATTGGGATGGAAATTCAACGCCTTAGTTTTTCCAACGACTACAGCGATAGCAAACTCCAGATGCTGTTTGACAAGTCTTCCCCTATCCATAGAGAAGCGGCATTGCAGAAATCCAGGCTGAACAACGCAATTTTTAAACTATTAACACGCGAGCAACAGGAGAAATTGCAAACAATCATGGCTCATTTCAAGGATTGTTTCATATAACCAGCATGCGGTGCTCAAACCACGCTGAGCGCCATTAATTTCTCCCCAAAATATTTATAAGGCATCCTTACATGATTATCCAAAATCGAAAATTTGCCATTGCACTACTTTTTGTTATTCCCTTTTTGCTTATCACATACGGAGTAGGGTCAATCTCATATGGGTTGTTTCCATTTCAACAGCATGTGGTTGTCAAAAAGCCTATAACTTTAAAACCATTAAATCAGGATGATTCTCTTACGGAATATCCATATTGGAAAGATAAAACAACATTATTTTTATCGTTGCATTCAACCGCTAAAAACCTAATGATTGGCGATTCAATCATTGATGCAGCCGAATGGAACGAACTTTTTCCAGAGACATCAATCTTAAATCGCGGCATAGCCGGTGATACCGCATACGGCGTTACAAGAAGACTAGACAGCTTAATAAATACCAATCCAGATAACGCTTTTATTATGCTTGGTATAAACGACATTATGAACAACAGGAAGATTGAAAAAATAGTAAAAGACTATATTCAAATCCTGACTACCCTACAATCCAATAAAATAACCCCGATCATTCAATCGACACTTTACGTATCCAGTAGTTTTCCGTCTTATAGAGAAAAGAATGATGCAGTTACACAATTGAACACAGAATTGGCTGAATACGCCAACAAAAACGACATAACTTTTGTTAACTTAAATGATAAGTTATCAATAAATGAGACATTAAAAAGTGAGTTTACCAATGATGGTATCCACCTAACTGGAGCTGGATATCAAATATGGAAAAGTAAAATATCAAAATATATAGAAGCTCCTCCTCATTGAACCTGTGGAGGATGTTTGTCTTAGCTCTGTCGCATATTTCAATCGCCTTAAGCCGTACCTCTGCGGATAAAGTTAACCCGCTAAAGCTATAGACTGTTTATAAGGCGGGATGTTTTCCTCGAAAAAGTTGTCCTTTTCCAATCATGTGAGCTGTTTTTTCTCGATCCCATCAAGGATCTTGAGCTTGACTAAATTATTTTATACCGTTTCTTCAATTATACGTAATCTACCTGTCTCGAGCAGCAATTCTCATTATGACCAAAATCTATCCGATTCCAGGCTTGGGAGGTCGAACGATTCGGCTTTCTGGCGTATGAAACCAGCCTTCCAGCATAAAATCGAGCAGGTGTTCCCAGCTATCAAAGCACAAGCATGTCGTGAGCGCCTTCATATCATCGAATAAACGTTTGCGCGAAGGTGGTTTTTGACGAAGCAGGCAAAACTTGTCGTCCATTAAATCCAGCAGCGCATGCAACAAGTAGGCAAGCAAGATCAGCGTCGCCAGCAAAGAAGACAAGAACTGTTGGCCATGACCGAAGTTATGCTCGAAGCGATAGCCCTTGGTTTTCAGCGTATTATTGTTTTCATTTTCAATCTTCCACCTTCCACCTTGTACGACCCGAGGCAACCACCTCCGCCACGTTGGCGTCGTTAACCGTCAAGGACGTGGCAAACGCATTTCGATACAGTACTTTACCGTCTGCCGTGCGGGTGGTGATCTCGCACCAGTTCACGGTTAACGCCTCATCGGCATCGCGCAAGGGCACAGCGCTCACGTAACGATAGGTGTCCGTTTCGTGTCGCTTGCCTGTCCAGCGGGTATGCACGACAGATTTAACAATACCGTTACGCTCCAGATCATCAACCCATTCGTACAACGTCTTATGAGAGTCTGCTTTGCAGACCAGGATGAATTCAAGTCCCTTGGTTAGCAACGCCCGACAAAACGGCTCGTGACAGTACAGATCATCGCCGAGCACCGTGGTGCCCAACGCGGCGTACCGGCTACCCTGGCTTTCCAGCCAGCGCAGGGAAGCGTTGATTGCACAATCCTGTTTTTCATGGCCGTCCTGTGGTCTTATAAATTCTGGAGCCAGTGGAATGACCTTGGCGCTTCCTGATTTAACCAGCACCGGTGTGACGACTGTGTGCGAATAGCTGATTTTGCCGTTGCTGTGAGTTTTACACGAACAGCATGGACCGTGGAGGTTTGATGATGAAAAGTATTGAGTTCCATCCAATGCCAGCAACAATCGGTTGTCTGCCGTGCGAAAGGAGTCGATTACACCTGCATGTTGAAAACCGTCAAAGACAAAATCAAATAGGGGATATACCGCCGCCGGTTCGACGGCATCGAGCAAACTACGGAGGTGATTATCGGTCGGAATGAAAGAAAACACCGAACAGAGTTTGCGCGTTGTTTTTCCCTTGCGTCTCCTGCATAGTTCTCTGAAAATCCAAAAAAGAGGGGCTTTG
>JBAQEN010000149.1:0-14612 GCA_049286765.1 Methylococcaceae bacterium | reverse complement strand
TTTGTGAACAACCCAAAAGGCCGTCGTATTGAAGTGCGTTTCCCTGACTCAACAGCCAACCCTTACCTTGCGTTTTCAGCAATGTTGATGGCGGGACTGGATGGTATTCAAAATAAAATTCATCCTGGCGATGCGATGGATAAAGATTTGTACGATTTACCCGCAGAAGAAGCCAAAAGCATCCCGCAAGTTTGCCACGCATTTGATCAAGCATTAGAAGCTTTGGATAATGATCGTGAATTTTTAAAACGCGGTGGTGTTTTCACCGATGATGTTATTGATGGTTACATTACCCTGAAAATGGAAGAAGTAACACGCATGCGTATGAGTACACACCCTGTAGAATATGATATGTACTATAGCTTGTAAGCATAGATAAATGCTTGTCTCTATTTGAGCAATTCTTTAAAATGTATAAGAAACGCCCCATTATGGGGCGTTTTTGTTTTCACGGATTTCACCGGTGCTTCCGGTTGTTATATTAATGCAGCTTCTATGCTCTTGGCCTATAAATTGCTTTCATATTTGTAATGTATTTCCTTCAGACCCAACCTTAAAATATCATGTATAAACGCATGCTGGATCACCTTAATACCGCCATCTTATTATTTGATCGTGCATTAATACTTACCTACATCAATACAACAGGAGAAATTCTGCTTGCTGACAGCGCGCACCACTTAATCGGTCAAAGCGCTTTTGACTTGTTTAAAGCTTCCGATCCTGCGCTGCTTATCAACTTAAAACAATCTTTATCAATGGCTGAACCCTTGGTCGATCGTGCGCTTACGTTAAGTCGCATCAACCAAAATGTTACTGTCAATTTTAGCGCAACGCCTTTGGTATCCGGTGAGCAAGTCAGTGAAATACTGGTTGAACTGCAACAGGTGGATAACCACCTGCGTATATCCAAGGAAGAACAACTATTGACGCAACATAACACCGCACGATTACTGGTCAGAGGCTTGGCGCATGAAATCAAAAATCCGCTGGGCGGATTACGCGGCGCTGCTCAGCTGCTGGATCTGGAGTTGCATGACCCTGAACTTAAAGAATACACGCAGATCATTATCGCAGAATCGGATCGATTGCAGGGCTTGATGGATAAAATGCTAGGCCCCAATAAACTGCCCAACAAAAAGGCGCTCAATATTCATGAAGTATTAGAAAGAGTCAGGCACTTGGTCCAAGCCGAATCCAGCGGCAGCCTTTCTATAAGGAATGATTACGATCCCAGTATTCCCGACATAAAGGCTGATAAAGACCAGTTGATTCAGGCTATATTAAATATCGTCAGAAATGCAGTTCAGGCTATCAATGGCAAGGGTAATATCATTATCAAAACACGTATTCACCGCCATATGAGCATAGGACGTAAACGTTATAAATTGGCGGTAAAATGTGACATTATCGACGATGGACCGGGTATAGATGCCGACATCATGAACCAGATATTTTACCCGATGATTACCGGGCGGGCAGAAGGAACGGGCTTGGGCCTATCTATTGCGCAGGCATTGATTAATCAACATAACGGTTTAATCGAATGTAACAGTGAGCCGGGAAACACGGTGTTTTCAATCTACTTACCGATGGAGGTCGGCAATGAATAAACCCGAAACTGTCTGGATCATCGATGACGACAAATCCATACGCTGGGTTGTTGAAAAAGCTCTGCAAAAAGCAGCAATTATCACTCGCAGCTTTGCCAGCGGGAAAGAGTTATTGTCGGCTTTGCAGGAAGATTTACCTGATGCCCTGATAACCGATATTCGTATGCCTGGCATGGATGGTTTGGAGCTTCTCCAGAAAATTCAACACAGTCATCCCTATCTACCCGTTATAGTGATGACAGCACATTCCGATCTGGAAAGTGCAGTTTCGGCATTTCATGGCGGCGCGTTTGAATACCTGCCTAAACCTTTTGATATTAAGGAGGTTGTTAATCTAGCTCAACGCGCCTGTATTCATGGCCGACAGCAGCAAGACGATGTGAACCGGGTTTCCACGGCAACTCTGGAACCCACGCCAGAAATTATAGGCGAAGCACCGGCGATGCAGGAAGTTTTTCGAGCCATAGGCCGGCTTGCCCGCTCGCACATTACCGTGCTCATTAATGGTGAATCGGGAACGGGCAAGGAGTTAGTAGCCAAAGCCTTGCACCGTCACAGCCCCAGATCTAAAAACACCTTTATTGCATTAAATATGGCGGCTATACCTAAAGATCTGATGGAGTCTGAACTGTTCGGTCACGAGAAGGGTGCTTTTACCGGTGCACAAGCGCGCCGGGCGGGACGCTTTGAACAAGCCAATGGCGGAACATTGTTTCTTGATGAAATAGGCGATATGCCCCCAGAATTGCAAACCCGTTTATTGAGAGTATTGGCCGACGGTGAATTTTATCCGGTTGGATCACATCTTGCTATCAAGGTAGATGTACGTATTATTGCCGCCACTCACCAGGATCTTGAAGCATTAGTTAATCAAGGGCGGTTCAGGGAAGATTTATTTCACCGTTTAAACGTTATTCGTATACATATTCCGCCCTTGCGTGACCGCAAGCAGGATATACCATTGCTGTTGCGCCATTTTTTGAGTCAGGCAGCTGCGGAACTGGATACGGAAGTTAAAATCCTAAAACCGGAAGCTGAAGCTTTTTTAAGTTCACTTGAATGGCCTGGTAATGTAAGGCAATTGGAAAATAGTTGTCGTTGGCTAACCGTCATGGCATCTGGCCGGGAAATTCATCTACACAATCTGCCGCCCGAGTTACTCAATACACATTCAGAGCAGGTGTCAACCGCAACTGACTGGGAATCTTTGCTAAGAACATCAATAGACCAGCAACTACTGAAAAAAAAATTGGACGTTGCCAAACAGACCATCCCAGCAGTTGAAACTATTTTAATAAAAGCCGCTTTGAACTTTACCCACGGCAAACGTCACGAAGCCGCTATCTTGTTGGGTTATGGAAGAAATACACTGACCCGAAAAATAAAAGAACTGGGTATAGAGGAATAATTTCAGGCGCCAGCCAACGCTATCTTTCCTCGCGGCTTGATTCTGTACAGAAAGAATAAATATCAAAAGTGCCCTACAAGATACCGAATTTTAGAGAGAAAAGCTGCCGATCTTAATGTGTTGAATACGCTGTATCAAAAACAGTTCTTCATTTTTTATGGATAAATACTGACTTCGTTCATTAGTTTTATTGTTATACCCCATAGGTATTAACTTAAACCAAAAAATTACGAAGCTTTTTATGTTAAATTCATTGCCATTGAGGTATTTATAAAAAGCATTTAGTGGGTCGACAGTGTTCTGCCAACCGTAATCGAAAGGCACAGGATGAACGGTGGTAGTGATGTATTTACTTACTTTTTCCGTTCGTGGTGATGGTGAGCCTTTCGGCAGCGCTCAGCAGAGAGCACTGTCGAAGGGCAGTTACCAGGAGATTTGCAAGCAACTCATCGCTTCAGTTGCTTCGTGTTTTTGTTTGTAGATAATACCTTAATGCCCCCCGCGGCCGTGGCCGTTTGCCGTTCGCAGGGTTACTGTGTTAGCCGCAACTAATTGGCCTTGCTTAATCTTCAAACCACTGATTTCTTGATGGGCAGTATTCAAGCTGGTTTGCAAAGCGCTAATAGACTTGGCGGTACTTTCTTGATCTGATGCTAATTTTACAATTTTTTCATTAACCTCCATCATCTTGGTTTGCAACTGGTTGAACTGTTGGGGCAGTTCGTCGGATGCTACCTTGGTAATTGGAAGCAAAAACAGGGTAAAGATAAACAAACTTTCAAAAATCGGTTTGTGGGAATTAAGCATTGGTATTCTCCTTTATCAGTTCAATAATTGACTCGATGTGTTATGTGCATTACGTACGTCGATAAAATACTCATGCTGGGATAATGACTAGATCTCAAAATCTTCTGCGAATGCCGGCAAATAGTGCCGGGATGGAGCCGCATGGATCGGGGATTATTACTTTGCTCGCCGAATTCCACTGCGTTTCATTTGGGCTTGTTGTATTGTTTTAAGCCCGCCAGAATTGTTCGTGAAAGCTAAAATGGGATCTATCCGATTTTAGCAGCGGAAAATGACTTGACGGTTATTGCCTTCGGCGGCGGCCTGCGTTAATCCTGCGTTCATCATGTCGCAATCATCAGCTTCGTTCGCACGCGACATTGGGGTCTGCAATGATTTGACGCGGTGTTGGAAGGTCTTGTATTTTGACTACGCTTACGCCAAGCGCTCCAACTTCGTCAAAATACCCGACCCCTGCGGCTTTGCGGGGGCCGTCGTACACCGTTACGTTAACGCTATACTTCCTCTCCCCCTTCGTTGGAAAGAGAGCTTCTGCACACAGCAAAAACATACCATAAAATGTCGCTAAACTACTAGTAAATTTTCTCATTCAATTCTCAAACCTTTTTCCATTTTCAAGGCAACATGATTTTTATACGAGGTTAATTTTAAGCGAAAATTTGTATTAGCCAGCTACGTGTACGCCAACTCTGTCAGGGTATCGAAAATTTGCCAGCCGCAAGTCATTCTTTTAGCGCCAGGATGATGTAAACAGAATATAACGGCAAGCGTTTGAACCTGTCAAGCTACATAGGCTTGGTATACTCGTAGATACATTTCTGGCCGTAGGCGTGGGTAGAGCACCACTCTTGCTGTACTGAAATTTGTTAAAGAAGAAAGTCTGGACACGCTGGTTTATTAGAACAAGCAAGCAATCCGGCTTTGGGTGAGCTGAATTGCAAATTTCCTGGCTGTGTATAAAGCCAAGCTGTCATTGGCGGCGGTTTCAGTCTCTTTCAATGAAACCGTGGAATATGATAATTTCATCTGGCGTTAAAATTTCTATTGAGCTGATGCCAATCTAATGCCATAGAAACGAGCTTGATAATGAGAATACAATTATAGTATTACGTCTCAAATACGATTTTCATCGCAGTAAATTGCACTTGTAAGCAGTAGCGTAGCCGGATTCAACCCGTTAAATCTTTAAGGTTATTATAAAGCAACTAAAATAATCAGGACTTGAGTTCAATCAATGCATCGCAAACAAGGAATCCCAGATTGAATCCACTTTTTTAATTATTTCTGGCGACATCACTATAGGTCTGCCCCATTCCCTTGAGGTTTCTCCGGGCCATTTGTTGGTAGCATCAAATCCTACTTTTGAGCCCAGGCCGGAAACGGGGGAGGCAAAATCCAGATAATCAATCGGGGTATTTTCCAGTATCGTTAAATCCCTGGCTGGATCCATCCGCGTGGTGATTGCCCAGATGACATCTTCCCAGTTGCGGACATTGACATCATCATCGACAACGATGACAAATTTGGTGTACATGAATTGCCGCAAATATGACCAGGTGCCCAGCATCACGCGTTTGGCATGACCGGCATATTGCTTTTTCATGCTGATGACGGCCATACGGTAAGAACAGCCTTCAGGCGGCAGGTAAAAATCAACAATTTCCGGAAATTGTTTTTGTAAAATGGGCACGAAGACTTCATTTAAGGCTACGCCCAGGACAGCCGGTTCATCCGGCGGTCTGCCGGTAAATGTGCTGTGATAGATGGGCGCCTGGCGTTGGGTGATTCGTTCTATCGTAAAAACCGGAAATTCATCGACTTCATTGTAATAGCCGGTATGATCGCCAAACGGGCCTTCCCTGGCGGTTTCGCCGGGATAAATAAATCCTTCCAGGACTATTTCGGCACTGGCGGGAACTTGTAAATCATTGATCAGGCAGTTGGCCACTTCCGTTTTACTGCCGCGTAGCAGGCCGGCAAAGGCATATTCAGACAGGGTGTCGGGAACGGGTGTGACGGCGGCAAGAATGGTTGCAGGGTCCGCACCCAGGGCGACAGAGACAGGGAAAGGCTTGCCGGGATGGGCTTTTTGCCATTCTTTAAAATCAAGTGCGCCGCCACGGTGCGCGAGCCAACGCATGATGACTTTGTTTTTGCCGATGACTTGCTGCCGATAAATGCCCAGATTCTGCCGCTCTTTGTTGGGGCCTTTGGTAATCACCAAAGGCCAGGTAATTAACGGTGCGGCATCTTCCGGCCAGCAGGTCTGAATGGGGTAAACGCTCAAGTCTATCTCATCGCCTTCCCGAACCAGTTCCTGGCAAGGCGGTGATGAAACCACTTTAGGCGCCATATTCAGCACTTGCTTGTATACAGGAAACTTCTCCCAAGCATCTTTCATGCCTTTGGGTGGCTCCGGTTCTTTTAAAGTCGCCAGTAATTCACCAATACCGCGCAATTCAGTTACCGATTCCGCGCCCATGCCCATCGCAACACGGTGCGGCGTACCAAACAGATTGGCCAATACCGGAATGTTGTAGCCAGCCGGATTTTCAAACAGTAGCGCGGGGCCGCCTTGTTTTAAGGTCCGGTCACAAATTTCCGTCATTTCCAGATAGGGATCGACGGGAATGGTAACCCGCTTCAGCTCCCCCTGCTTTTCCAGTTGTTTGATAAAGTCACGCAGATCCCGGTATTTCATGCGGCTATGCCGTTATGTCTGAGCAAGGCATCAATGGTCGGTTTGCGTCCACGGAACTTGATAAACAAGTCCATCGCATCCTGACTGCCGCCCTTTTCAAGAATATGGGTCAAAAATGCTTTGCCGGTTTCCTGATCAAAAATGCCTTGTTCTTCAAATAAGGAAAAAGCGTCGCTGGACAAGACTTCCGCCCATTTGTAGCTGTAATAACCGGCTGCATATCCGCCGGCAAAAATATGTGAAAAACCATGGGCAAAGCGGTTGAATTCAGGCGGTTGAACAACGGCAACCTGGGCTCTGACCTGCTCAAGAATCTCATAGATGCGGCCGCCCTTTTCAGGATCGTAATCCTGATGAATTCTAAAATCAAACAGACTGAATTCCAGTTGTCTGACCATGATCATGCCGGCCTGAAAGTTTTTCGCAGCCAGCATTTTGTTAAATAAGCTATCGGGCAGGGTTTCGCCGGTTTGATAATGACCTGAAATCAGCGCCAGCGCTTCCTGTTCCCAGCACCAGTTTTCCATGAATTGACTGGGCAGCTCAACAGCATCCCATTCCACGCCATTAATGCCGGAAACGCCCAGATGATCAACCTGGGTGAGCATATGGTGCAAGCCGTGACCGAATTCATGAAATAAAGTGATGACCTCGTCATGCGTCAGCAAGGCCGGATCATTTCCGGCTGGCGGGGTAAAGTTGCAGGTCAGATAAGCGACCGGGATTTGAATCGTATCATCGGTTTTTTTACGGCCTACGCAGTCATCCATCCAGGCGCCACCCCGTTTTTTGGGACGGGCATAAAGATCAGTATAAAACTGGCCGCGCAGTTGACCAGCATCGTCATGGATCTGAAAAAAACGTACATCGGGATGCCAGCTGTCAAAATCATCAATCCCGCTTATGTTTATTCCGTACAGTTTTTCCACTATGGCAAACAGTCCAGGCAAAACCTGGGTTATTGGAAAATACGTTTTAACTTCTTCCTGTGATAACTGGTAATAATGCAGGCGCATTTTTTCCGAGTAATAGCTTAAATCCCAGGATTGAAGGCCATTAATGCCGTAGTGTTGCTGGGCAAATTCGTGTAACTCCGCTAAATCCTTGCGTGCCTGCCGCCAGGATTTATCAGCCAAATCTTCCAGAAAATGCATTACATCTTCAGGCTTGTCTGCCATTTTCGTAGCCAGAGACAGCTCAGCGTAATTGTTGAAACCTAATAGTTGGGCTTTTTCATGGCGTAAGGCGAGAATTTGTTCCATGATCAGGCCGTTGTCCCATTGGCCGGCCTGTGGACCCTGGTCTGACGCTCGGGTTGAGAAAGCTTCATAGTGTTCACGGCGCAATTCCCTGTCATCGGCGTAAGTCATGACGGCCTGATAGGACGGAAACTGTAACGTAATCATCCAGCCCTCTTTTCCCTGGCCTTCCGCCGTTTGTCTGGCCTGAGCCAGTGCGGATTCCGGCAGCCCTGCCAAATCCAGCACATTGCTGATGTGTTTTGACCAGGCATTGGTTGCATCCAGCAGGTTCTCTTCGTACTTGCTGCAAAGAGTGGATAGTTCCTGGCTGATTTCCTTGTATCGCTGTTTTTTCTCATTATTCAGATCAACACCGGATAATTTGAAATCCCTTAAAGCATTATGAATGATTTTCTGTTGAACGATATCCAGCGTTGCAAATTCATCACTGTCGGCGATACTTTGATAGGCGCTGAACAGTTGTTCGTTTTGACCCATTTCCGTGGAGTAGGCACTGAGTTTAGGCAGGCACGCATTATAAGCAGCACGTAACTCATCGCTGTTGACGACAGAATTAAGATGACTGACTGGAGACCAGGCCTTATTAAGCCTGTCTTCAGCATTTTCCAGCGGCTCAATCAGGTTTTCCCACGTGTATGTTGTGCTTGCCTGAAGATGCTGTTTGACAATGGCGCGCGCTTCATCCAATAATTGAGTGATGGCCGGTTCAACATGTTCCGGTGTTATTTGCGAAAACAAGGGTAGCTTGGCGTTGCTCAATAAAGGGTTGGTCATAGTGTTATCAGGATTCATGGCTGCATTGCTGTGTTTTATAACACAAACGAAGAATTTTGTGACGAAGTCGAGTGAATGTTAGTCTTGATCTGTTGCTGGAGAGTCAAAAAACACAGCTGTTTTGGATAGATAGTCATGCCAGCTGCGCTTATTCCTGTCGATAAGCATCCACAGGAAGCCAAGTCCGCAAAAGACCCAGGAAACTATAGCCGTCGCAAAGCGTAATAAAGCTTGTGTCCAGCCGATGGGTTTTTGATCTAGAGTCAGAACTTTTATTTTCCATGCGCGTAAACCTAATGTTTGTCCGCCATGTGTCCAGAACCAGCCGTAAAAAAAGAAACTGATAACCGTTAGGTAAATGCGGTAAATCAAGGTTTGTTGGGGGATGACTGCTTCACCTGAAGTAAAAGGCAGTAACAGGGCGGTTGCGATAAATAAAAGCGCGATTAGCAGGATGAAATCGTAAATTTGTGCCGCAAGGCGGCGAAAAAAACCAGGCGTAGTTTTTATATTATGACCTGGTTTTAACAATTCTTTTGCTTTCAGAGACAATCAAACTTTAAATAAAGCCAATTTTTGACCAAAATACATGCACATTGCCATCAATCCTCCCAGCATGATCAAAGAAAACAGGAATGGCGGTCTATGGAACAGAAGAATACCGAAATCTGCTACAAAAAGGCTGGTTAACAGGGGGTGGTCAATAAAGCCATTAATAATCTTTTTGAACATAAACAATACCGTCAAATACGCAAATGTTTGCTGCGAATGTTTAAAAAATGGTTGTCTGATCTTTTAGAACTGGTTAAATGTGCAGCAGGTGCTTGTAAAAATCAGTGCAATGATTTTACTATATTCAAAAGGCTAATGTAAAAGAAAAGGTAACTATTCAATTTAGCCCATCCTTTTCCCTTAACGAAAATGGAATTTAACTTTAGCTATGGGAATAAAGTAACCTGGAAAGTTTGATGCGGAGATTCTATGCCTAATTAAGGTGCATTATAAGGCGTCGAACAAGCATGTAACTGTTGAAATAATGAAAAGTCCGGGCAAAAAACAAGTCTAAGAATTCAAGTTATAAAGCTGCATTTCTAAAATAAGCTTTATTACATGAGCAATGAAAGTTACTAGAAAAAAAAGAAGATTGATTGGGATAGGATAGGGTAAATGATATGATTGCCATAGTATATATAACCAAACAGGGTTAAAGGCCATTTTAAACTTTTTTAAAAAATTGATTACTTCAGTCAGAAATAATGCTGAACCGGTTACAGAGCGAGCCAGAATATTTTCGCGCGCGGAACACAATATTTCACGATCCCAGATTAGTGGCAATGCCCTGAAGGTATTATACAAGCTCCAAAAAGAGGGTTTCGATGCCTATCTTGTCGGTGGTTGTGTGCGAGATTTGTTGCTTGGGCGTGAGCCCAAGGATTTTGATGTGGCAACCAATGCGGATCCGGAACAAGTCAAAAAAGTATTCCGTAATTGCCGTTTGATCGGGCGCAGGTTTCGCCTGGCGCATGTGCATTTTGGCCGGGAAGTGATTGAAGTTGCAACTTTCCGGGGTGCGGGAGAAGCAAAAAACGACAAGCAAGTTCTCAATAATGAGGGTCGTTTGCTGCGTGATAATGTCTACGGAACGATTGAAGAAGATGTGTGGCGCAGAGACTTTACCGTCAATGCGCTTTATTACAATATTAAGGACTTTTCGGTAGTGGATTATGTCGGTGGAATGGCCGACCATAAAAACGCAACTCTCAGACTTATCGGTGACCCTGAAACGCGTTTTCGTGAAGATCCTGTCAGAATGCTTCGGGCGGTACGATTTGCCGTTAAACTTGGATTCAAGCTGGATCCTGCTTGTGAAAAATCGATGCATGACGCCGCCGAGTTGTTATCAAGCATACCAGCTGCGAGGCTTTATGATGAAGCTCTAAAATTATTTTTATCCGGCAATGCCCTGCAAACATTTGAGATGCTGAGGCATTATGGGCTTTTCCAGGTGCTTTTTCCGGCTACAGAAAGCAGCCTGGCTATTGAAGAAGATGGATTTCCCCGATTTCTGCTAATTAAAGCCCTGGAAAATTCCGATAATAGAATCGCTGAGGGTAAAACCGTTACTGCATATTTTTTATTTGCAGCATTTTTATGGGAACCCGTGCAGATTCGTGCTAAAGAAAAGATAGCAAAAGGAGCATTCGAATTTGTGGCTTATCAGGATGCAGCCAATGAAATTATTGCCAGGCAGATTAAAAGTATCGCTTTGCCTCGACATATCACGATGGCTATGCGCGAAGTCTGGAATTTGCAACCCAAATTTAATATCCGTATTGGTTCTAAACCCAGCCGCTTGATTACTCATCCGCGATTCAGAGCAGGCTATGATTTTCTATTATTGCGTGCAGAAACAGGAGGAGCTGATCCTGAATTGGCGCAGTGGTGGAGCAAATATCAGGATGCCAGTGAAACCGAACAAAGAAAGATGACCCAGCCTCCCCGGAAAGCACAAAGTAACAAATCAGGACGCAAAAAGGTCTATCGTAAAAAAGTAAGCAATGGTGTACCAGGAACAGATTAAGGCTGGATACGTAAAATGTTTGTTTTTAGCCATACCTTAGTATTGTTCACTTTTTCGGATTAACTATGAATCAGTTGAAAACTGACCCAGTCATTGCTTATATCGGCCTGGGTAGCAATCTTGCCAGTCCTGTCGCACAAATTAAATCAGCCCGTACTGCAATAGCCGTAATAGCTGGCGTGCAGGAACTGGGATTTTCCAGCCTTTACAGCAGTGCGCCCATGGGTCCACAAGATCAGCCCGATTATGTTAATGCTGTTATGGCAATAGCAACAGATTTATCCCCGATAGCTCTATTGCGCCGCCTGCAAAACATAGAAAACAATCAGGGGCGGGTAAGAACAGCTGAACAATGGGGTGCAAGAACGCTGGATTTGGATGTCTTGCTGTACGGCGATCAGAAAATTGATCTGCCTGATTTAACCGTCCCCCACAAGGGATTGGCAGAAAGGGCTTTTGTTTTATACCCTCTGTTTGAAATTGCACCGCAGTTGGTTGTTCCTGGCAAAGGCCGGATTGCCGATCTGGTTGCGGCTTGTCCTTTAACCGGGCTGAAAAGGCTGGATTGATATGGCTCAGTATGCTTCAGATTCCGCAGTAAAGCCGTTGACAGTTAATGATCTGGCTGCAATGAAAAAGCGCGGCGAAAAAATTAGCTGTTTAACGGCTTACGACGCCAGTTTTAGCGCGTTAATCGATAAGGTGGGCATTGATATGATGCTGGTCGGTGATTCCCTAGGCATGGTTATTCAGGGTCATAAGACAACTCTCCCGGTTATGATCAATGATATGGTTTACCACACCCGGTGTGTCAGCAACGCGCGAAAACGGGCGTTTGTCATTGCTGATTTGCCGTTTATGAGCTATAGCACGCCTGAAGTTGCCGCCAAAAATGCCGCCAAATTAATGCAGACTGGCGGCGCGCAAATGGTAAAACTGGAAGGCACGCATGCTGATATTGTCAGATTCCTTGCCGGTCAGGGTATTCCCGTATGCGGACATCTCGGGCTGTTACCGCAATCAATTAATCAACTAGGCAGTTATAAAGTTCAGGGCAAAGAGCCTGTTGAAGCTGAAAAAATCATTGTCGATGCCCATCAACTGCAACAATCGGGTGCAGGAATGTTAGTGTTGGAATGCGTGCCTGCGGCGCTTGCCAGAGAAATCAGCGCTCAGCTGACTATTCCTGTTATCGGCATTGGCGCGGGTGTCGATTGCGATGGACAGGTTCTGGTACTTTATGACATGCTTGATATCGGCATAGTCAAGAGGCCCCGTTTTTCCAGGAATTTCATGCAGGATTCCGCAACTATAGAAGGCGCTATTCATGCTTATCATCAGGCCGTCAAGCAATCACAATTCCCAACTCCTGAACAGAGCTTTTAAGTCGAATGCAAACCGTTAATACAGTGCCAGAATTGCGCGAGGTCATTAGATCATGGCGTTCAGCGGGTGAAAGCGTCGCCTTGGTTCCGACTATGGGTAATTTGCACGCAGGGCATCTGCAACTGGTCAATGAGGCGAAAAAAAAAGCAGATCGCGTTGTTGTGAGCATCTTCGTCAATCCTACCCAATTCGGAGCCGGAGAAGATTTCGAGACTTATCCGCGTACCGAACGTGAAGACCGGGAAAAACTTGATGCCGCTAACACGGATTTGTTATTTTTACCTGCTGTTGCGGATGTTTATGCACCGGATGCGAAAACGGTAGTTACCGTAGCTGAACTGTCCGATTTATATTGCGGCGCGTCCAGGCCCGGACATTTTAGCGGAGTTGCCACGGTAGTTTGTAAATTATTTAATAGTGTGCAACCGAATGTCGCGTTATTCGGTCTAAAAGATTTTCAGCAGTTAGTAGTAATACGTACAATGGTCAGGGATTTGAATATACCAGTTGAAATAATAGGTGTAGATACCGTCAGAGAGCCTAATGGATTGGCCATGAGTTCGAGGAATGGTTATTTGACGGATGCTGAAAAAAGAGTTGCTCCCAAGCTTTATCATTCTTTATGTACCGCACGCGATCTTATTTTAACGGGTACTCAGGCTTTTGCGGCCATAGAGCAACAGGCATTGCAGTTTTTACAGCGAGCGGGCTTTCAGCCGGATTATTTTTCCGTGTGCCGGAGCAGTGATTTAAAAAAGGCATCCGCAGAGGACGTGGATTTGGTATTATTGGCGGCAGTAAAGCTGGGCAAAACACGGTTAATTGATAATATTTATTTTTCCAGGTAAGCAAAATTTAAGATAAGAATTATACACTTCAGAGTGCAGGAAGCGCAGTGCTTGCACGCTGAAACTGTTCATAAATCAGCAAAAGTGGAGATGTAAAAGGTTGATGCACTGTTGCAATTAATGGATAATGACCGGTTTTTTAAACGTATTTATAGTGTTTTATTATGCAAATTACGATGCTTAAAGCGAAGTTACACCGAGCCACTGTGACTCGATCAGAATTGGGCTATGAGGGTTCTTGCGCAATTGACAGCACTATTCTTGACCTATCAGGCATCAGAGAATACGAGCAGATCCAGATTTATAATATAAACAATGGCGCGCGTTTTACCACGTATGCTATTCGTGCGGAAGCTGGCTCCCGTATTTTCTCTGTAAATGGAGCAGCGGCGCGTCTGGCGTGTCCGGGTGATCTGATTATTGTTTGTGCTTATACAATTTTAGATCAACAAGAGGCAGAAAGTCATAAGCCTACACTGGTTTATTTTAATGGGAAGAACGAAGTATTACGCTCCGCTTCTTCCATTCCTGTTCAGACCGCATGATTTAACTTGCCCGTATGAACTTCTGCATACGGGCAAAAAATAACCCAAATTAAATGTCAGTCCTTATTCGGGTTTTCCCTAAAGGGGCGGCACATAGTCAAACGTTGTGTTTAGTACAGAAAAGGGTGCTACGTTAGTTTCCCCCGATCAGTTGCGGAGGACTTTTCTATCCGCTATCTTCCCTGAAAAGCGCGTATACGCTATATTCGCCACGCTTTTGCGGTTGTATGTCGCAAGCGGTTACCGTGGCGAATTTTTTATAAACCCGTCAAGCACACTCTTAGTCTAGCAATAGTATAGACCCGCTTAACAAAAAATTGCCGGGTTACCCTTGCCCCGCCTCTATTGATTTTCTGTAAGAATAACTATTTAAAATTTAACTGTTTTTTTTAGGGTCATAGCGCTAAATAGGAGTTAGCCTGTTATCCGTAAATTTTTATTAAAATAGTCTAAAAGTTGCTTTGTAATAAATTTAAGTGACTATTGCATAACATCCGTTATTAATTAATTGTCAGCCAAACCGGTCAATGAGGCGTCTATTAGATATAATGTCTTGGAGATTTTTACAGTTTAGCGCTTTTCCGGAATGAGAAGATCAGTACGGTGGATAATGTATTGCTCTACCTTCTGCATCTTTACAGTCGTTGAAAATAGAAAATAATCTTGCGAAATTCGAGTATATTCATC
>JBAQEN010000148.1:0-7546 GCA_049286765.1 Methylococcaceae bacterium | reverse complement strand
AGTTGATGCTAAAACAGGCAAGGAATTGTACAAATTCAAAACCCCTTCCGGCATCATCGGCAACGTAAATACCTGGAGCTATAACGGCAAACAATATGTCGGCGTTCTTTCCGGTATCGGCGGCTGGGCAGGTATCGGTATCGCTACTGACTTCAATAAACAGCTGGAAGAAGCACAGGCAAAGGCAGCGGCGGAAACCGATCCAGTGAAAAAAGCTGAATTGGAAAAAATAGCATTGAAAATTTCACAAGAAGGTTTAGGCGCTACCGGCGCTTATGCAAGCTTGGGTTCTTTCACCAAACAAGGTGGTGCATTCACTGTATTCGCATTACCTGGCAACTAATCCATCTGATTTTTTAGATTGATTGCCGAGAACCCCGGTTGATTTTCAACCGGGGTTTTTTTTGGTCTTTATACAGCCGTACCTTTTATAATGAATTGTAATCGCATATAGTTAAGTCTTGAAAGGTTGATTGTAAGCAGCTTTTCAGCAATAACTACTTAACATCCTTTTCTCTTAATGAATGAATACGCTGTTAATCGCCTGTTTTTTTGCCCTCAATTTCTTTTCAGCAGCCTTAGCTGTTGCTGATAATGAAAAATCCCCATCTGAATTGCAAAACGATGCCGGGCAATCGGTTATCAGGCTCAGTACGGAAACGCAGAAGCTATCAGGCATTGAAGTAAAAACACTGATGCCCGTCAATCATCAGACTGAATTTACCGCTAATGGAAAGGCCATCAACATCCAACCCTTGCTGGGCTTGCGTAATCGCTATTTACTAGCATTAACTGAACGTAGCAGCGCCAAGGCAAAATTTAAGCAAGCTCAGCAGAACATTAGCCGCCAGCAAGATTTGTATCGTCATGGAGTAAGTTCAAAACGGAGCTTGCAAGAACAGCAAGCACAATGGCAATCCTATAAAGCCCAAGTCGATGCTACTGATTTTCAAGGCAAAGCGATTATTGATGAAGCACTGCTTTCGTGGGGAAAAGAACTCACAGAATGGGCGCTATCCAGTGATTCGGATAAATTAGGCGTTTTTTTATCAGGACGGAAAAGGCTGCTACATATTACCTTACCCACCAATAAACACTTGGCTGATAATATTCAGACTATCTATATTGACACTTCAGGCGACCGTAGCAAAGCTCGCAAAGCCGAGCTGGTTTCAGCGGCTGCACAGACAGGCACAACTGCACAAGGTGAAAGCTATTACTTCCAGACCGGCGATAAAAATATCATAAGCGGCATGAACGTGACCGCCTGGATTCCTGAACAAAACATTCAACTAGCCGGCGTTATTATCCCAAAATCCGCGCTAATCTGGTATATGGGTCAGGCGTTTGTTTATCTTAAAACGGCTCAAGAACGCTTCATCCGTCGTATGATTGACCATTACTCAGTAACAAGTGAAGGCTATTTTATTCCCGAAGCAATCAAGCCAGGCGAACAAATTGTTATTAAAGGTGGACAAATGTTATTGTCAGAAGAGCTTCGAGGACAAATACCTGGAGAAGAAGATGGCGACTAACAATATAATTGCCCGTGGCGGAAAATTGCATTTGATTATCCATTGGATTTCGGAACCGATATGTTTGGGAATAGGAATGAAATAACCCGGCCAATCTGTCGCGGGATTTTTATTCGTACTCAAAAGTCGTATCAACCAAACCCTAGCAAGCCTGGTTGCTGTTGATACGACGCTGAAGACTGATAAAAAGATAAATCTAAGAATTCCAGTTATAAGATTTCCATTCCTTAATTCCGGTTAAACAATTTTACCAGATGTGCAAGTCGAGCGGCTCGCTCAGGTGACAGCTGATGCCACTGAAAACGCCACTTCCAATTGTCTTCCGTCGTGCCTGGAGTGTTCATGCGCGCCTCGGAACCCAGTTCAAGAATATCCTGCATTGGGATTACAGCAAGATTTGCAACCGATCCCAAGGCAGCTTGTACTAATGCGCAATGCAGTGAAATTGAAGGGTTACCCAGATAATCGTAAACATAGTTTCTCTCATAGTCATTGATACTGTGTGACCAACCCACAGTCGTATCGTTGTCATGAGTGCCGGTATAGACAACACAATTCTTTACATAATTGTCGGGTAAATAAGGGTTATTAGGTCCACTGCCAAAAGCAAATTGTAAAATCTTCATGCCGGGCAGGTCAAATTCATCTCTTAATTCTTCAACTTCGTCGGTAATGATGCCGAGATCTTCAGCCACCAGAGGAATTGAGCCAAATTGCGCTTTTATTGCATTCAATAAGGCCTTTCCAGGCGCTTTAATCCACTGGCCAATCTGTGCTGTAGGTTCATCAGCGGGTATCTCCCATGCGGCTTCCAGTCCACGAAAATGATCAATACGAAGAATGTCAAACTGTTCAAGCTGGGTATCCATTCGTTCAAGCCACCACTTGAAACCGGTTTTCTTAAGATAGCTCCAATGATAATGCGGATTACCCCAGCGCTGGCCTGTTGCCGAAAAATAATCTGGCGGAACACCTGCGACGACTAACATTTCCCCATATTCATCAAGTTTGAAAACCTCACGATTAGCCCAGACATCGGAACTGTCATAAGATACAAAAATAGGAATGTCCCCAAACAACAGCACGCCACGTTCATTAGCATAGGCTTTTAATGCCATCCATTGCCGGAAAAAAACATATTGCTCGAATTTAATCCCTTCTACTGACGAAGATAAGCGGTGTCGCGCTTCCTTGAGTGCTTTTGAATCTCTTTCCTTGAGAGGTTCGGGCCATTGATTCCAGCATTGTTGATTAAATTCGTCTCTAAGCGCTATAAACAACGCAAAATCATCAAGCCAAAATGCTTTCTCCTGACAAAAATGGGCAAAATCGTCCCAATCCCGTCGTTCAGCACGCTCTAAAAAACCATGATAAGCCTTTGCCACCAAACAGCTTTTCTTAAATGCGGGAGTTCCCTGGCATTCTTCGCACTTCTCCGATGATTGTAGCCAACCGAGCTTCACCAACTCATCGATATCAATTAATGCTGGATTGCCGGCATGAGCAGATAAGCATTGATAGGGAGAACCATCAGCATGAGTCATGCCCAAGGGCAGTGTTTGCCATACACTAACACCGGAATCATGCAGAAAATTAACAAAATAGTAGGCATCTTGACCGAAATCGCCATATTTACCTTCACCAGGCAATGAGGTAATGTGTAGCAAAACGCCGGCACGGCGTTTGTTTAAAAGATTTTTCACGCTTAAAAGTGTCTCTGGTTAGAATTCTGTGCCTGGCCGCATAGCTCCACCCATAGCGGGATCACCAGATCCCTGGGTAAATGACAGCGCCAGATAAGCTGGAGGTTCATCGCCTAATAATCGATACAGATTGGCCAAATTAAGCCGGAATTGCTTTTCAAAACTGCTGACCGCTTCCCCGGGATTATAATCGCCAAACCACCAAAACCAGTCGGAACCTTCACAAACAGCCAGCTGAAACTCAGCTTGTTGAATTTGTTTACTGGTTAAGCGGTTGGCTGCCAGAGCTTCATCGAATGCCTTTTTAACGTCGCCCAGCATATCCCAACCACGGTTCTTGTCGGCTGATCCTATCCAGGTTGAAAAAGTGCCATAAACCCAACTGCCCGCAACCAATTTCGTCAAGGGCTTCACGACTGTCTTATTTTTTAAGCACTCGGAAAACGTTGTCAATTCTATTGCTGGATGACTGGACAATCGATTATAGAGGGCGCTCAGAAAATGATAACCATTTTCAGGAAAATATTCCCAGGCGTTTTCTCCATCCATGATAATTGAAACCACTTTGTCACCGGGTTCATGCGCTGCAATATTTTCCAGATGATGAATCAAATCAGCAACGGCATCATCGGCATGCCATTTTGAATATTCAAAACCAATAAGATCAGATAGTCCGTCATCCCGGAAAAAACAGGCTATTTTAGTATTTTTAAGCTTAAAGGGATGATGCATTCCTGACGGCTTTTTATTTTCCGGCAAATTTAAACTATTTCGCAATACAGAACCGCCGCTTGCAGTCCAGCGAAAACCAAAATCTCCCAGTATTTTCAGCGTCTGTGCACTGATACTGCCTTCTGATGGCCAACATCCTTTGGGCGTAAAACCAAAAAAACGCTTGAAGGTCTGCACACCTTTTTCAAGATGCCATAACACACGCTCTTCACCGCCCGGATAAACGTCCAGCTCAGGCAAAGGGGCATCTGGCATCGCCTCATGCGTAGACCTCAAGTCAAGCAACAGCGGTATTATAGGATGCGCATAAGGTGTGATCGAAAGCTCAATCTGCTTATTTTTGACTAGTACCTTGTATCTGCGGATAACATTTGCCAGCAGTTCTCCTATAATTTGTACGATTTCTATCCGGTCGTGCAACGTATAAGCCGAACCTTTTTCTATTAAATACTGTACCCGGCTGTCCGTTAATTTTACCGTTTCTCCCATCCAGACCAGATGATACCAAACCAGTATGTCGTTAATAAACTGAGCATTGACATAACACATCGAACCGTAATGCAGCTCAAGCCACTCAGTCATTTCAACCAATTTTACGAATGCCGGATAACGGTTAATTTGCCGGTCACGGTTTGCCCGCATACAGTCCTTAATCAGTTGTAAACGACCTTCAGGATCTTCAGGAATATCCTGGGCAACTAATGCCGCCAGAAAAGGATCCTTGATTGCAAGATTATTATGCAAGTAACCATTGATCTGGTTGGCATATTCTTCTATTTGTTCCAGCAAAATTGGCGCGAAATTTATTACCGCTTTAGCCCCTGGCACTGCTTCCAGATGTGCAACCATATCGACATAATCTTTAATGACATGAAGATATGTCCATGGCAACTTAAATTCCCCGGTCTGCAAGTCCCTGTACTCCGGCTGGTGCATATGCCAGCACAATACTAATTTCACGATGGATTACCTTACATAGTGTAATTTTTGCCCCAGCATCTCAGGAGTAACCACCACGACGCCGCCGTCGCTGACATAAAATCTTTTCTCGTCCTCTGCTCTGTTTTCACCTATGACCATGCCTTCCGGGACATCACAGCCCTTTTCTATAATTGCTTTAGTAATACGGCAATGACGAGCTATGTTAGCCTGGGGCAAAACAATAGAGTCTTGCACAATAGAATACGAATTAACCCGGACATTTGAAAATAACAAAGAATGTCTGACTTTTGCTCCAGAAATCACACATCCTCCGGAAACCATTGAGTCCACAGCGAGTCCTCGCCTGTCATCGTCGTCAAAAACAAATTTGGCAGGGGGTGTTTGTTCCTGATTAGTCCATATTGGCCAAGTATTATCATATAAATTCAAGCCGGGATTTACTCCGATCAATTCCATATTGGCCGCCCAATAGGCGTCTATTGTTCCCACATCGCGCCAGTAACTTTGCTCACCGCTTTGCAAGTCTAAAAATGGATAGGCATTGACAATATATTTATCGATAACGGCAGGAATAATATCTTTACCAAAATCGTTGGTTGAGCCCTTAGTATCGGCATCCTTAAGCAATTGTTCAAAAAGAAAGCCGGCGTTAAAAATATAGATGCCCATAGACGCTAATGCAGTATCGGTTCTACCCGGCATAACGGGAGGATTTGCAGGTTTTTCTATAAAGGCTTTTACGCGCCGGTTAGAATCAACATCCATAACACCAAAAGCTGTTGCTTCTTCAAGTGATACTTCCAAACAACCTATCGTTAAATCGGCTTTTTTTTCA
Source organism: Methylococcaceae bacterium (assembly GCA_049286765.1). Lineage (GTDB taxonomy): Bacteria > Pseudomonadota > Gammaproteobacteria > Methylococcales > Methylomonadaceae > JAGXGJ01. The sequence goes on along the minus strand of JBAQEN010000148.1, from coordinate 1,799 downwards.
ACATGGTCTGCCAGCATTGCGCCATAATCCATTTTATAGATGTGATCCCCGGCAAGGACGAGAATGTGATCAGGATGGCGGCCACGAAGAATATCAATGTTCTGGAAAATAGCGTCAGCCGTTCCTTTATACCAATCATTTTCACTATGTCTTTGTTGGGCAGGCATCAAATCAACATATTCACCAAATTCGCCACGCAAAAACCCCCAACCCTGCTGAATATGACGGATGAGAGAGTCGGCCTTGTATTGCGTCAAAATGCCAATCTTACGTATGCCGGAATTTACGCAGTTGGATAACGGAAAATCAATGATGCGAAACTTGCCACCGAAGGGAACAGCCGGCTTGGCGCGCCAATCTGTCATGTTCATCAAGCGCGAACCTCGGCCACCGGCTAAAATTAATGCAATTGTATTACGAGTTAAATGACCGACATTATGATCATGCTTTTGATTGCTTGACGCTGACATTTTTCATCTCCATGTTGATATAATATTACAACTGTTGGTTATTTTGGTAAGATTAACCCAATTATCATTCTACTACTACACCGAGGCCATTCAAAGTGAAAAAGCGTTCTAATAACACACTTGACTCTGAAGCTACAAAAACCAGTGCGGCAAAACCGGAAGCGACTACGTCTAAGTCTGAATCTGCAAAAATTATTGAAGAAAAAACGGCATCGAGCAAATTTGAGTCTACTTCCCAAAAAAACGAAAAAACTAAAACAGCAGCAAAAGCACCTGCCGCTAATACCAAAACACCTGAAAAAGCAAAAATAGAAGCAAAAACACCAGCCCTTGAAGAACCGGCAAATCCCATAGTAGCGAAAAAAGTAGAAAACAAACTCGATCCCGATTCTATAAAAATTATCGAAGCGAAGCATCACGATCCTTTTTCAGTTTTGGGCCGCCATCCAAAGAACGATCACATTCTGATTAAAGTCTATCTGCCATACGCCGAAACGGTTCGACTCGCCAATGATGGACCCATTCTTAACCGGATACCCGGCACTGACTTTTTTGAATATTACGCCAAAGAAGGAGAATTGCCGCAACACTATAAATTAAACTGGGTAGATAAAAACGGTTACCCCCACGAGAACTATGACCCGTATGATTTTGGACCCCAATTTCCACCCTTTGACCAACATTTATTCGGAGAAGGCAAGCATTGGCATATTTATCAAAAAATGGGAGGCCACCTGCATACGGTCGATGGTATTAATGGCGTTTTGTTTTCTGTGTGGGCCCCCAATGCTGGTCGAGTCAGTGTAGTAGGTGACTTCAATCGCTGGGATGGCCGTTGTAACCCCATGCGTAATCTCGGTGGTAGCGGTATTTGGGAAATATTCATCCCTGGCCTAACAACGGGGTGCTTATACAAATTTGAAATATTAAATCGTAATACCAACGAACTTCTACTAAAGACGGACCCTTATGGACAGCAATTTGAGTTTCGGCCAAACACTTCGTCAATAGTAGTCAAGGAAAAAACCTATACCTGGCAGGACACGCGCTGGATGATGCAGCGTGCCAAACACGATTGGCTGCATGAACCCATGGCTATCTACGAAGTTCATCTAGGCTCCTGGCGACGGGACAATCAGGGCAATTTCCTCACTTACCGGGAACTCGCAGTCGAACTTGTAGACTATATTAAACAGATGGGGTTCACCCATATTGAATTATTGCCTGTAACCGAGCATCCTTTTGATGGTTCATGGGGTTATCAAACCACAGGCTATTTCGCTCCGACTAGTCGTCACGGTACTCCCGATGATTTCCGCTATTTTGTCG
>JBAQEN010000147.1:0-10703 GCA_049286765.1 Methylococcaceae bacterium | reverse complement strand
TTCCGACACTGGCCGAGCCGTTGCGCGATCCGGCGAGCTGGTTGAGCCTGGTGGGCATCATTGGTGTGATCATTGCCTTCGGACATTCGATCCTGGCGATGAGCGGCGAAGAGACGTTGGCCCAGATCTACCGAGAAGTGGAGGCGCCAAAATTGGTCAATTTCAAGAAGGCGGCGTTACTTGTGTTCCTATACAGCCTCCTGCTGACAGGAACCATGAACTTCCTCGCTGTGCTGCTTATCCCCGACGATCTCCGCATGACGGAGTACTACGACAATTGGATCGGCGGCTTGGCGATGCAGATGGTCGGGCCATTGCCGGCGCGGCTACTGCTCAATGCGTATGTCGTCGTCATGGGATTTTTGATTCTGTCGGGGGCGGTGAACACGTCCATTCTCGGTTCCAACGGCGTGTTGAGCAGAGTGGCGGAGGACGGTGTGCTGCCCGACTGGTTCCTCAAGCCGCACCGCAGTTACGGCACAACGTCCCGCATCCTCTGGCTTATCACCGGCCTGCAGCTCTTCACGATCGTTGTCAGCCGTGGCGATGTCATCCTGCTTGGCGAAGCCTACGCGTTCGGTGTCGTATGGAGCTTTGTGTTCAAAACATTGTCGATGGTGATTCTGCGCTTCAAGGATACCAGCCCACGGGAGTTTAAGGTGCCGGGAAACGTGAGGATCGCCGAGACGGAGGTGCCGGTTGGGCTGATCCTGATATTCTTGCTCATGCTCTTTTCGGCGGTGGCGAATCTGCTGACCAAGCAGGTGGCGACGGTCAGCGGGTTAGTTTTCACCGGGGCGTTTCTGACCGTTTTTCTCGTGACGGAACATTTTTATGAGAAGCGGCGGCGAGGAGCCAAACACGAACATCTCGAGCAGTTTAATCAGCAGGTGACTCGAGAGATAACCGCGGAAAGTCTTGGCCTGACAAAGCCCTACCGGAAGTTGATAGCCATTCGCTCGTCCCATAACTTGTCTATGTTGGAGAAGGCTCTGGGAGAGACTGACCCCGACATCACAGACGTCATCGTCATGACCGCCAAGGTCATGCAGCCGTTAGGCCAAACGAGCGCCGAGTTTCTGGATCTAAGCCGACGCGACCAGCAGTTGATGACCGCCGTGGTCGAGGAGGCCGAGCGTGTGGGTACGAGTGTCATTCCCCTCATCCTGCCAACAAACAACCCATTACATGCCGTCTTGAAGACTGCCAAGGACATCCAGGCCCAGGAACTGGTTGTGGGGGAGTCCGGGAGGGCCGAGAAGCAACTGGATCAAATTGCCCAATATTGGATGAGTCTCCATGGCGGGCAACCGCCGGGGCTGACCGCCCGCATCCTGAGCGCAGACCGGGACGTGCATCTCGACCTGAAGGGCGGCAACCGCATCCCCAAGATCGGCGAGCGAAAAGCCCGGTCTGTATCGGAGCTGCGGGAGGCAGGAGTCGGCGTCGATAGAGTGCTGTTGATCCACGATGGCACACCCGACAGCAGCGATCTTTTCAAGTCGGTGCTGACGATGCTGGACGCCGAGGTGGCGCTCGACTTCGTGGCAGTTCCACCGGTTGAGCATCAGCCGCCGAATGACCAGGACGTCATCCAGCAGGATCAAGAGCTGGCTAAGCGCCTAAAGCGGGAATTGGAAGTACACTTACCGGACGGCGATTTGGGGCCTGCAATAGTGAATCTGGCCCGCGAGGGCTGCTATGATCTCATCGTATTGTCTTTGCTGGAGGGGCGATCTCTCGACAGAGACCGGCCAAGGTTGGCTTGGCTGGATTACGTGCTTCAACACGCCCATTGCCCGGTGTTCTTGGCGGCACAGCCAGTAATCCCTACGGAGGTCACGGAATGACGTGAAGATGTATTTTTTCGTAGCGATGGCTGGTCACTCTGGCCAGACTAAAGGCGCCAGCAATGTCACGACCAGCGCCGCGAGAATAGTCATGGGCGTGCCGACCCGTAAGAAGTCGGCAAACCGGTAACGCCCGACACCATAGACTAAGAGGTTTCCGTGATGGCCTATCGGCGTGAGGCAGGCGGTCACAGAGGCCATAGCCACTGTGATCACATACGCTTCAGGTGCATGGCCCATGGACTGTGCAAGAACGACAGCGACCGGCGCGAACAGTGCGGTAGTCGCAGCATCCGACAAAAACTGCGTCACCACGGCCACAATCGCGAAGATAGTCAGCAGGATCGGCATGGTACTCCATCCGCCCATGACATTCTGCAGCCAATGGGCCAGAAGACCGGCAGTACCGCTTTTCTGCATGGCGGCACCAAGCGGGATTGCGCCGGCGATGAACACATAGATGCGAGCATCGATCGCCCGGTAAGCCTGGCGTGCGGTAATGCATCCAGACAGCACCATCGCCATTGCGCCCGCCAGCATGACGATTTCCAGATGGATGATTTTGAAAGCCGCGACCACGATCGTTGCCAGCATGATCCCCGCTGCGAGGCTGGCCTTACGGCGTAGTTGCAATTCACCGTGAAAAGGAACCACCATCAGGAAGGCGCGATCCTGTGCAACGCGGGACAGCGATTCTTCGTCCCCCAGCAGCACCAGGACGTCCCCTGCTTCCAGCCTGATGCTGGCCAATTCCTGCCGCAAAAAAGCCTCGCGGCGCCAAAGACCGACCACGATGGCGCCATATCGCCATAAGAAATCGATATCCCGGATACTGTTGCCTATGATTTCCGATGCGGGTGCCACAATCGCTTGTACCAATTGCTCTGTCACATCTTTTTCTTCCCCTCCGCCGGACTCGGCATTGTCAACTCCATACTGGGCGAACGGATGCAGTTCTATGCCGCGCTCTTCTCGAAAGGCGACCACATCCTCTGGCGTGGTATTGACAAGCAGCACGTCGCCTTCTTTCAATTGCCGGGGACCAAATACGCCGTGCAGTTTGCGGCCAGAGCGGATCCAACCGACCACCGTGAAGTGATAGTGACCGTCCGCCGTGATCTCGTCCATCGTCTTCCCCACGAACGGCGAGTCCGGCAGGATTTTAATTTCGGTAAAGTAATTGTCGAGGCGGAAGCGCTTGGCCGGTTCTTCAGCTCCTTCCCGTACGGGAAGCAGAAAACGGCCGATCAGCAGCATGAACAGTATGCCTGTTACCGAAAGGCTCAGACCTATCGGTGCAATAGAGAAAATGCCCAGTGCCGGATGACCGGTCCGCTGCAACGCGTCGCTGGCAACGAGAAATGCCGGAGCGGTGATGATGGTGATGGTGGTGCCGAGCGAGGCTGCAAACGAGAGTGGCATCAGCAATTTGGATGCCGGGATATTCCGTTCGCGGGAGAGATCGAGCGTTACCGGCAGCATGACGGCTGTAGTCGTCACGTGATGGTTGAAAGCGGACAAAAGCGCCACCGAAGTCATGACCACCGCCAGTATTCTGCTGTAGCTGCTGCCAGCCAGACGGCCGATCCAGACGCCGATCCTTTCTGCAAGGCCTGTTTGATGGAATGCGCCGCTGATGACGAAGATGCTGGCGACGATGATTGCCGGCTCGCTGCTAAACCCGGAAAGCGCCTCTGACGGGCTCAAAACATCGGTTACAGCCAGGGCCAGGACAATGAGCATGGCGACAATATCGTTCCGGATTCGCTCCGTGACCAGCAGTCCAAAGGCGAACACAAGAATCACGATAAAACTCAGTTGGTTCATGTTGAGATCTTCAATCATGTTGTTCCCCTATGATGAAACCGCTGGTTTCAGTCACCGGTGTCTGGCTGACTGTTTCCCGATCAGTGGTAAAAGTTTTTCAGTAAATAACCGCTACAAAAAAAGGAAAAAAGGATGCTGACGTCTAAAAACTCACCTGTTATGTTTCTTCAGCGTTCTTTGCAGTTGCAAATTTTTTAGCATCTGCATTGTTGCTCCTGCTGAAAATATAGAATATCACTGTTTCAGTGAGAAAGTCTGGATAATTGCTCCAAAAAAAGGAGTCAGATTTATTTTGGCAATGTCAAGACCAGCCAAAGCTGGGCTTATTACTCCTTTGACTTCAGCAAGTATGCCCGTCGCTATCTGGCCGCGATTTTTTATCGATTCAATTGCCGGTTTCAGCTCAAAACGTTACCGCAATGTTTGTTGGTGGCTGCTCTGGCAATCGGTCCACGACCCTAGGCCTGATTGCGATTGGCGGAAGATTCTTGCTAATCAAGAAAAACTTTTTGTTGTGAGACTATAAATTATGATATACATACATAAACTTTATAATTATTAAGTTTAGCCTTTAGCTTATCGTTCTCGATGCGCTGGTTTTTGTTATTCAGCCAGCCTATGAGCTTCAGGCGTAGGCGGGAAGACATGCAGAAACTATATGATTACTTGTTTAAGCGCCACATTCTAGCTGCAAACACATGGCAGCGAGGACAGCATCAATGCCGCTCTGGTTTTCCATAAGGGCATACCAGAATCCGCACATTCTCTGAAAATCGAGGAATTAGAAATTATGAATCCATCACAATTTCGTCCGTTTACTGGATTATCAATCTGCACATCGCTGCTGGCGTGGTCATGCTTAGCTACAGCGCTTGCGCAGGAAACCCAAATCCCACTTGAGACTCAAAAGAAGCAACTTGAGCTTGAGAGTAAGAAGCTCGAACTGGAGAAGAAGCAGTTGGAGTTGCAAGGCAAGCAGCTTCAGATCGAGGAAGCCGCCCGCAAGGAGCTTCAGCTCAAGGAAACCGAAAAAGCCATCACCATGAAACTCGAAGGCGACGTGGTTTTTGATTTCGGTAAAGCCAATATCAAACCCGAGGCGGAGGAGACTCTCAACAAGGTCGGGACAGTGATCGCACAGTTCCCCGAGGGCAAGGTGCTCATCGAAGGACACACCGATTCCAAAGGTTCACAGAGACTAAACCGCGGGCTTTCAAAACGGCGCGCACAGGCGGTGAAAGATTGGCTGGTGAAAAAGAAAGGCGTTGCCGGATCGATCATCACGATCAGCGGCTTCGGTGAGACAGAGCCCGTTGCGCCGAATACCAACGTTGACGGTAGCGACAATCCGCAAGGCCGACAACTGAACCGCCGCGTCGAGATCACGGTCGAAAAGAAGTGAGAACCGAATGGAAAAGGGTCTGCCTCCTATAAATACTTTGGGGAGACGGTTATGAATTGGGAAAAAGCTTTTCAATTCTTTACTCAACCATTTGTCACATTCGGCAAGACGCCCGTTACTATCGCCACTGTGGTGCAGTTTGTCGTCATGCTGGTAGTGGTCGTTCTGATAGCGCGAGTGACCCGGCGGTTGTTGCGGGACCGGCTGCTGGTGCGCACCAAGCTGGATGTTGGTCTGCAAGAGGCCATCGCGCGCATTACCGGCTATGTAGTGCTGGCGCTCGGATTTATGATAGGCTTGCAGACCTTGGGCATCGAGATGAGTTCGCTCAATGTGCTGGCCGGCGCGCTGGGCGTCGGACTCGGCTTTGGCTTGCGCAATGTTGTTGAGAACTTCGTCAGCGGCCTCATCATCCTCGGAGAGCGGCCGATCCAGATTGGCGATCGCATCGAGGTCGGCAGCAGCGCGGGGAGAGTGAGCCACATAGGTGCCCGCAGCACCACCATCCGCACCAATGAAGAAATCGCAATTATCATCCCTAACTCCGAGTTCATCAAAGAAAAGGTGATCAACTGGAGCCATGGCACCCGCAGACGGCGTTTCAGCATCCCGATCGGCGTCGCATTTAACAGCGATGCGCGGCAGGTAGAGAAGCTATTGCTGGAAATAGGCAAAAATGCCGAGGGCGTGCTGGATATGCCCGCACCCAGTGTTCGACTGATGCAGTTCGGCGAGAGTTCGATCGATTTTGAGTTGCGCGTGTGGACCTCCGTCTTCCTGCACAATCCGGCCACACTCAATAGTCAGATCAACTTCACGATCTGGGAAAAGTTCAAGGAACATCAGATCGAAATCCCCTACGTGCAGCGCGATCTGCATCTCCGCGAGCCGCTGCAAGTGGAAATGAAGAAGGAGCGCGGCTATATGGCTGATGAATTGTAGGGTGATTCTCGCAAGCGACTATGAAAGAATTTAAAATACCGGAAATTAAGGGGGCTGACTCCTATTTTGATCCCTGTTTTCCGTTTCACCGAAGCCGCCCTGCAACCTTTTTCATGGTTTCTTTCTTCTGGACTTTACGACGTTTAAAACTGCGCTTTTTAAGGAGCTTCTTTATTATTGTCGAACTGACCTGGATAGTGAATTGCGCTGATAAGCGCTGTTTCATGTCATCCTGTGTCAACTGTGTCCAGCGCGTTTTTTCATTCATTGGATCACCGGCAATATCATCTTTTAAGATCGCTAAAAACGCCTCATCAAGATCGGCATGAGTTTTTTCATAGTCTTTACGTCCTGCACCCTTGCGTCGAATGCGGGAATCATGCTTTTTTTCAGGCAGCGTTCCCTCCCAGCTCTTTTAGCCCTGCATATATCGTTGTACGAGAACAGCCTAAAACCTTGGCTATATAACAGATACCAGAACGACCCAGTTTCTGAGCCTCAACTGCCGCATAACGGCGACTGTCTTTTTCCGACAAGCTGTTGAAGAAATCTTTCATCGATTGTTCTACTTCGTTTGAATACGGCTTTAACATTATTTAGTAAATGGAAACGGGCTGAAAGCTAATTCGCAGATTATAAGGGTCAATCCGTGTCAGCTTAAATTTGCTTCTGTTCAATTTATTTAATTGCCATTCCTTATCTCATGTTAGGCATGATGACGTTAGGATTTGTGGTTATGCTATTGGTGTAAAAGCAAAATAAAGGTGGGCGGGGAAAATGGCAACTAATCAAAGGGTGATTGAGAATATTGTAAAACTTCAGATGAGTTCTTCAAAATAAGGCGAAATCAACATTATTCTGTACGTAAAGCTTCCAAAGGCTCCAGGCGAGCCGCTTTCACTGCCGGGACAACACCAGCGGCAATGCCAATCACTAATGAGACGATAAAGGCCATAACGATGTATGTCCAGGCCATTTGCGCAGGCAAGTCAGGCAGCGCCGTATCAAGAATTTGAACGATCGACATGCCTATGAACACGCCGCAAATCCCGCCAGCCGCGCTCAGCGCCAGTGCCTCGCATAAAAACAGCTGAAAAATAGTCCGTCGTTCAGCGCCTAAAGCTCGCAGCAAACCAATTTCAGAAATCCTTTCGGAAACGGCAATGGTCATTATAGTCAGTATACCGACCGAACCGACCAATAAGGAAACACCGCCCAAAGCGGCTACTGCCAAGGTCAGAATATTCAAAATCGAGTCCATTTTTTCCAGCATCTGGTTCTGTGTGATTAGGGTGAAATCTTCCATGCCATGCCGGGCAATCAATAATCTTTTAATGGATTTTTCTACTGTTGCAACAGAAGCACTGCCTTTATACAGCAAATCAATTTCCATCAGACTTTCCCGGTCGAACAATTCCAATGCTTTAACTGCCGGAATGTAGATGGTGTCATCCATGTCAAAGCCCAGCAACTGGCCTTTTTTTTCCATAACACCAATCACCCGGTATCGGTCACTGCCAATTCGAATGCGTTTGCCCAGCGGGCTATTCGTGCCAAACAACTCACTTGCCAGTTTATCGCCCAAAACCGCAAAAGCGCGAGGATTGCCTTCCTCACCGACGGGTAAAAAACGCCCGCTGGCTATTTTAATTCTCCATACTTCAGGTACTGCAGCCCCAACGCCTATAACATTAGTCCTTCGTTGTTTGTTTTCGGCTTCAATGCGTGCATTGCCTTGTACTACCGGCACAACCGCTATAATATTTTCCAGCTTGCTCAAGCTGACTGCGTCGGCGATAGTAAGAGGGCGAACTGTGCTTATCGTTGCGCCTGATAGTCCAAACGTGGTTTTCTTACCCGGGGTAACGCTGATCAGATTGGTGCCGAACTGGGTGAATTCGGCCAGCACAAAAGTATGGATACCGCGCCCTATCGAGGTCAGAATGACCACGGCAGCGATGCCGATAATCAAGCCCAGAGCCGTCAACGCTGAACGCAACTTATGAGTCGTAACAGTCCGGAATGACAATGTCAGTAAATCTGCAGAGCGCATGATTATCTTTTCGCTAGTGCAGTAACAGGATTAAGCTTTGCCGCTTTTCTGGCCGGCAATACGCCAAATACCAGACCGGTAAACAACGAAACACCTAAGGCTGCAAGCAATGCCCAGCCCGGAAGCCGGACGGGAAAATCGGGGTAAGCGGCTTCCAAGCTGGCAATGGTGATTTGTCCCAATGCTATTCCCAATACGGCGCCTGCCAGCGATAACATCGCCGCTTCAGTTAAAAACAGCCAGTGTAATTGGCCATTGGTAGCACCCAATGCTTTTAGCAAACCGACTTCAGAGGTTCGTTGGGTAACGCTGACCAACATGACATTCATGACTAGAACACCGGCGACAACGAGACTGATGCCGGCAATGCTGACTACGGCCAAAGTCAAAGCCGTCAATATTTTGTCAAAGGTATTGACTACACTATCCTGAGTAATGATGGTGATATCATCTTCACCTTCATGACGGGCTTTTATGATACTTTTGATTTCATCAACGGCCTGGTACATCGACTCTTTTGATTTGGTTTCTATCAAAATCCTAAATAACGAACGGGTATCAAATAAAGCCTGTGCGGAAGCAACAGGAATAATCACCATTTCATCAAAATCGACACCGATAGACTGCCCTTCCGACGCCAATATCCCGATTACCCGGAAACGCCTGTCATTGATCCGCAGCCACTGCCCAAGAGCCGGTTGATCCGAAAATAGTTCCTCGCGTATCGTTTGGCCAATGACACAAACCGGCATGGCTTTATTAACGTCCATTTCGGGTAGAAAGCTGCCTTGCGCCATCGTCAAATGGCGCACTCGAATTAACGCATAAGTCGATCCGAATATGTTGGTTTCTCGCTCCAGCCCCTGTGTTGAAACCGGTGCAGAACCGATAGTCAGCGGCGCAATTGCAGCAATATGATGACTACGGAACAGTGCTTCTGCATCATCCAGTGTTAAATCCCTGGGGGTTTCACCAAACAGCGGCGGATGACCGCCGGTAGTTTCGCTGCGCCCTGGCAATATAATGACCAAATGCGTCCCCAGCGCTTCAAACTCATTAACAATATAACTACGGGCGCTTTCTCCCAGGGCTGTTAACACGGTGACAGAAGCTACGCCTATACTCATTGCCAGAATAATCAAAGCTGCCCGTAAGCGCTGAGCTCTGATCGCGCCTAATGCCTGTGCTAAAGTGTCTTTGATGAACATGATTTATTGCTGGCTCAGTTGTTATCTATTTTGGATTTAAAGTGCCAACTTCATGAACTTCAAGTTGTTAGGCAATTTATATACAGATTGAAACTTATTGATTAATTGTAAATACGACATCAATATAGATTTAAGCGCGATTAATGATAGCGCGTAACACATTAACACGCGCATTTTCTTCGATAGTTTAACTTCAAGGTAAGCCGATACTTCATGTCGAAGTTAAATAATGCTGTCTATAATTTGGGCTGTACTGGTAACTCTTCTATGCCGTTTGACACCTTAAAATACGCAAACAGTTAATTCTCGGGTTCAATTTCAGTAAAAAATTCATTTATATAGTTTTATTGCCCTTCAAGATTCATAATCCATTAAACTGTTCTGAACCCTTTTATTGATTCAACAAAGCAATCAGGAAACCTCATGGCGAAAGCTGTAAAAGAAGCCAAAGATGAACCACTCGAAAGACAACTCTGGAAAGCCGCTGATAAATTGCGTAAAAATATTGATGCCGCCGAATATAAGCACATCGTGTTGGGTTTGATCTTTCTCAAATACATTTCAGATTCTTTTGAAGAACATTTCGCCAAACTGCAAGCCGGCGAAGGCGAATATGCCGGAGCCGATCCCGAAGACAAGGACGAATACAAAGCTGAAAACGTCTTCTTTGTCCCGCCTGAAGCCCGCTGGTTATTCTTGCTCGCCAAAGCCAAACAACCGGATATAGGCAAGTTTGCTGATGCCGCGATGGATGTCATCGAAAAAGAGAACCCTTCGCTCAAAGGTGTTTTGCCTAAAGTCTTTGCCAGGCCTTACCTCGATCCCACCAGTTTGGGGGGACTGATTGATTTAGTCGGCAATATTGCGCTCGGTGATGCCAAAGCCAGAAGCGCCGATGTCCTGGGTCATGTGTTCGAGTATTTCCTCGGTGAATTCGCTTTGGCCGAAGGCAAGCAGGGCGGCCAGTTTTACACGCCGCGCAGTATCGTTGAATTATTGGTGACGATGCTGGAACCCTATAAAGGCCGTGTGCTTGATCCCTGTTGCGGGTCGGGCGGCATGTTCGTGCAATCGGAAAAGTTTGTTGAAGAACACCAGGGCCGGATCAATGATATTTCAATTTACGGGCAGGAAAGCAACCAGACTACCTGGCGGCTGGCGAAAATGAACTTGGCTATTCGCGGCATCGACAGCTCGCAAGTCAAATGGAACAACGAAGGCTCATTCCTGAATGATGTCCATAAAGATTTGAAAGCGGATTTCGTTATCGCCAATCCACCGTTTAATGACAGCGATTGGCGCGGGGAACTCCTGCGGAGTGACGGACGATGGCAATACGGCACACCGCCTTCCGGCAGCGCCAATTTCGCATGGTTGCAGCATTTTGTTTACCACCTGTCGCCGACCGGCAAGGCCGGAAT
>JBAQEN010000146.1:0-2778 GCA_049286765.1 Methylococcaceae bacterium | reverse complement strand
AGCTCAAAGAAAATAGAAACTGTTTGCACCGCGTGGCGCGGCTGATGGCATCGGCTTCTTTCAGAGCCGCCGCGAGGTTTTGCGACGCAAACCCCCTTATTTCATGGACTTCAACATGCTCATTTTCTTCTTTGAGCAAATGAGTAGCGAGGTTTTTGGCCCCGCCGCGTTGATTGCCGACCAGGATCATTCGCCGCCCTCCGGCTTGAGGCCGAGAGCGGCAATGAGCATATCCCGCATTTGGGCAATGGCGCGGCACGCCTCCTGGAGGTCTCGAACAATGGAGTCAGAAAAATCTAACGTCCCGATATTCGCCGCCTTGGCCAGTTGGTTCATGTTGGAGGCCAGCCGCGAGCGCCCGAGTTCCGACAAGACAAGTGCCAGTTTTTGATGATCGAGACTAGGCCGCCGAGTTGGGCGACGCTTTTCCGTATTTTTACCGAAAATCCGAGAGCGGATATAGGCCCCAAGCGGCTGGCTGCCAGCCTGTTCATTTAAACGATCCCGTTCTTCAGCCGTCAGGCGCAGGGAGAAGGGCGGCGTGGATTTTCTCTTGGCACGATCCTTTTTAGGCGAAACGGATTTACCAAAGATTTCTGTAATCCCTGATGGGGTGTTATTATGACTTTCAAAACTCATGGCGACACCCCATCAAAATGAGGCGAAAGCCGCTCTAGCTGTGCGTTCCAGTCTTCCAGGGTTTCAAACAGGCGGTTCGAAGTTTCTTCTTCGAGGTGCGCCACCACTAAATCGTAACTACCCTTGCAATATCTCGTTATTCGGTAGTATTGGCAATGATTTTATGAATCCGTTTAATGCTAATAGCGATAATTATCAAAATAAAGGGTATGGAAATACCTTCAATGAGTTCCGGATGGACTTTCCATCCAATAGTATGAAACGCTTCGGCTATTTTACCGATAAGGCTGGCCGCATAATAGGTAATAGCGACCATCGAGATGCCTTCAACCATTTGTTGCATCCGCAGTTGCATTTTTGCGCGTAAAGCCATTGATGTAAGTAAGCCCTGATTTTGCCGCTCAATGATGATGTCGACACGTGTGCGTAATAACTGACTTGCGTTACTGACTCGTTCAGAAAGCAGGGTAAAGCGGTGCGAGATGGATTCGCAGGTATTCATCGCCGGTTCCAGTCGGCGTTTGATGAATTCTCCCAACGTCTGAATGCCTTGAATGCGAACTTCGCGCAAATCGGTTACGCGTTGTTCCACCAGTTGATAATAGGCGCTGGCGGCTGCAAAGCGAAAGTGATTACTGGAGATATGATTTTCAACTTCAGCGGCCAGCGTGGTCAACTCATCCAATAATTCGCCATCATTATTGTCAGGCAGCGTCATGGCGTTGGTGATGGTATACAGTTGCCGATCACACTTTTTTAAGGCTGGGTACAGTTTGCGAGCGATCGGAAAAGCCAGCAACGCCATGACCCGGTACACCTCAATTTCAAAGAGTCGTTGCAATAAACGCCCGGCCTGTTCTGTTCTCAAGTCATGGTTGATAATTAAGAACCGGCTAAAACCATCGACATGAATGCGAAAATCGGTAAATACCGAGGCAGCGCCGCCGGTCACTTTAGAACCGATGATTGGGTTGTCTGCAAAGTAAGCCGCTAGGGGTGCTAAATCGACATTCTCTTCAACATTAATATCGGCAGCGGAGACAATGCTTGAGTGTGCCGCAACAATGACTTGTCCGGTTAATTGCGACAACCAGTCCACCGGCACTTTTTTTAGGGCGGAATCCGTAAAAGAATCTTTAGGAGTATCGTGTACATAAAAGCTGTAAGTACTAAACTCGCCGTGTTGTTCCCAGCGTATTTGAAAAGAATTAAAGGTAGCGCTAAAGTGATCCGCTTCTTTTTCAGGCGGGGCGACACCGAACCGTTCGCATAGCGTTATCAAGTGCTTGCGTTCTTGCATTTTTTCATCAGGAGACAGTAATAAAGCAAGATGACTGGCTCTAACGGGCAGATTGACAATTAACGATGCTCGTGCGTGAACTTCGTTGTGAAGTACAAACCGTTGAGGATGATTTTTAGGTATGGGGAATAAAGTTGTCACAGGTGTTTTTTATAATCTCTGGTAAGTTAACAATTCAAGTAGCGCGATAATCGCCACTTGATGGATATCTTTTTTTACTGTATAGCTGTCTATAAAGGGTCAGCTCCCAATGCCTGGAAATGGAAGCCGTATTCTCAAAAGTAAGGCTCCCTGTACTCATAAAAGCTATTCAACAGTGTGTCTTGATTTTTAAAATAGAAGTCTTCAACATTTAGAACCAAGAGAAAGCGCTGTAAAACCACTAGGGATGATGCGTTTCAAGCTAGAGTCTTATCTTGCTAAATATTATAATGCGTTTGCCCTGCCGGTTATATCCAGATGTTTGGATAGTTACAAAATTGTGCTCTATGTGAAATAAAGTGAGTGCATCCAACCGTGAACGAAGAATGGAATGGCGGGCCACAGCAGGAAAGATTTGCTGTCTTGTCTCTTGGGCTTTAAAAGGTATCAGCGTCAATCCCAGAATAGCCTTGAGCGCCGTATATCAGACACCTAAGCCGTATTGAGCAACGCGTCAGACCGATTCGCAAAAATTTAGCGAAGTCCATCGTGCCGATGTTACGATATTAGGGACAGTTGGAATCTGGGCCGAATGTTAGGCGAAGCATTTTACCTGAGACGCTTTCTATGTGCTCAAAGTGGTAAACAACATAATCGCCGCCTACTGGCGCCAACTCAGGGCCTGACACGATCGGCCC
>JBAQEN010000145.1:0-3275 GCA_049286765.1 Methylococcaceae bacterium | reverse complement strand
GCGCTTATGAATGCACCGTGGCTGGATGCAATACGCTGGACTGAAGAGGGATTAGTGCCCGTCATCGCGCAACAGGCTGATACAGGAAAAGTACTGATGTTTGCCTGGATGAATCGTGAATCATTAGGCCTGACAGTCGAAGAAGGTTATGCGGTTTATTGGTCCAGATCGCGCGGAAAATTATGGCGCAAAGGTGAAGAGTCCGGACACAGGCAGAAAGTGACTGGTTTATTTTTGGATTGTGATGAGGATGTTATCCTGCTCAAAATTGAACAAGAAGGCGGGATCGCTTGTCATACCGGCCGTGAAAGCTGTTTTTACCGTCGCCTGGTTGATGGGCAGTGGCAAGCTGTAGAGCCCGTGTTGAAAGATCCTAAAGTAATTTATACAAAAAGATGAGTGACGTATTACACCAATTGGCTCAAATTCTGGAACAGCGCAAACTGGAGTCAGCGGATAAATCTTATGTAGCCAGCCTTTATGCAAAAGGACTGGATGCTATTTTGAAAAAAATCGGCGAAGAAGCGACAGAAACGGTGATTGCCGCCAAAGATGGGGATAAAAAACAGATTATCTATGAAACCGCTGATTTGTGGTTTCATTGCATGGTATTGCTCGCAGACCAGGGCTTGGGGCCTGATGATGTATTGCAAGAATTACAACGCCGTTTTGGCTTGTCCGGTCTGGATGAAAAGGCACAGCGTAACAAATAATATCAATAGTTGACAGGAGTAAGAAATGGGCATCAGCGTTACACAATTGTTAATTGTATTAGTCATCGTGATTGTGCTTTTTGGCACCAAAAAACTGCGTAATGTAGGGGCAGATTTGGGCGGAGCCATCAAAAGTTTCCGTGCTGCCGTTAAAGAAGGCGAGGAAGACAGAAAACGCACCGAAAATGAAGATGAAACCATAGAAGGCGAAGTCACTTCCAAGAAAAAAGAAAAAATCTGATATGTTTGATATAGGTTTTTCCGAGCTTATTATGGTCGGTTTGGTCAGTTTATTGGTAATTGGTCCTGAACGCTTACCTAAAGTGGCGCGACTTGCAGGATTCTGGATAGGTAAGACGCGTAATATGGTGGCTTCCGTCAAGGCAGAAATCAAACAGGAATTGCACGCCGAAGAGATTCGCCAAATAATGAAAGAGCAGGCGGATTTGCAGGAGTTTCATGCAGCGATCAATGAAACAACCCAGGCCGCAAATTCTATTAAAGCCTCGCTTTCAGCATTACCGGAAGAAACACCTGTAGATGCAAAGCCAACTCATGAGCCAAAATAAAAGCGAAGAGGCTGAAGAGCAGCCTTTTATCAGTCATCTGATTGAGTTGCGTAACCGCCTGTTAAAGGTGGTTTTATGCGTGTTAATGGTATTTTTGGCTTTGGCTTCTTATGCCAATCAAATCTATAGCATACTCGCCGGGCCGTTAATGAAACACATGCCAAAAAATAGCACGATGATCGCTATTGATGTGGCCTCGCCATTTTTTACTCCATTCAAGCTGGCGCTGGTTGTTGCTGTTTTTATTTCCGTCCCCGTTATTCTTTATCAGTTTTGGGCGTTTGTGGCTCCAGGTCTTTACAAGCGCGAACGGCGGATGATTTTGCCGTTGCTGATTGCCAGTACACTATTGTTTTATCTGGGCGTAGCCTTTGCTTACTTTGTGGTTTTTCCATTAGTATTTGGTTTCTTGACGGCTGCTGCGCCTGCCGGTGTCGCGGTAATGACAGATATTACCAAGTATCTGGATTTTGTTTTAACGATGTTTTTTGCGTTTGGTGTTTGTTTTGAAGTGCCGATATTTACCATTGTACTGGTTTGGACAGGATTGGTAACGCCGGCGGCTCTTGCTGAGGCGCGGCCTTATGTAATCGTTGCTGCATTTATTATCGGTATGCTGCTGACGCCCCCTGATGCTATTTCACAAACACTGTTAGCCGTGCCAATGTGGATGTTGTTTGAGTTGGGGCTATTATGTTCGCGCTTATTCGCGCGTAAGGCTGATGAAGCTGAAATGGATACTGGTCTTAATATGATTGAAAAGCAAGATGATTAATAATGGATGCAAGGTTAAATAAAGCTGAACCTATAAAGCACCAGCCTGCTTCAATAAATTGAAGATATTATTAGCCATAAGCTGATAGCCCGCATCATTGGGGTGGATAAAATCGGACTTTAAGTTGTTGTCGCCGAGAATGTCAGGCAAGGTGTTGAGATCAATCAGAGTTTGCCGGGTATCTGCAACAGTCTGATAAAAGTCCGCACTATTCAAAGTCAGCAGATTAAGTTTTGGCACGCCAAGCATCACGACTTCTATTTGGCGGCTAGTGGCTTCCGCAATCATTCGGCTGAGGTTGTCGACGGTTTGTTCATTGGGGATGTTTCTTAACATATCATTGCCGCCATGAATCAGGATCAGTAATTCAGGCTGATACTGATCGAGCAATGCAGGTAGACGTTTAAGGCCATCGGCGCTAATTTCTCCGGGAACACCCTCATTAATAACTTCCCGTGCAGTCAGTCCGGCGAGAATACCGGGATAATCATGGCCTGGGGACGCGCCTGTTCCGTAAGTCAGGCTGTCGCCAAAAGCCAGAATAACCGCATCTTCAGGTAATTTTGTTAAGGTTTTTGAAGGTTCACTACAGGCACCCAATAGCAGGAAAATCGCAAGTAATAAAGATTTTTTCATAAAACAGGATACATTGGGTTAAGGATACTTTCAGTGTAGATAGATATAATCAAACGTCAAATTGCTCGCAAGCATCGTCTAGCCTTGTAATTAACAAATCAGAATGGCTTATTATGCAAAATAATATATTACTTACCGGTTCGGCTAAACGTATAGGCGCCGCTTGTGCACGCTTGCTGCATAGTGAAGGTTGTAATGTTTTTTTGCATTATAGATCGTCACAGGAAGCGGCATTTCAGCTTTGTGACGAACTTAATGAAATACGCCCTGATTCTGCAAAAATAATGCGCGCCGATTTGCTTGACAGGTCTGAACTGGAAGAGTTTGCCAAGGCTGCCAGTACGGCATGGGGCGGCATTGATGCGTTGGTGAATAATGCGTCTTCTTTTTATCCAACGGCGATGGCCAGTGTTACCGAACAGCAGTGGGATGAGTTACTGGGCAGTAATTTGAAGGCTCCGTTTTTTCTCACAAAGTTATTGGCAGAGACTTTAAGCAAAAATAATGGCTGTATTGTTAACATTGCCGATATTCATGCAGAGCGAGGGTTGTCGGGCTATTCTGTGTACAGTATCGCCAAAG
>JBAQEN010000144.1:0-1545 GCA_049286765.1 Methylococcaceae bacterium | reverse complement strand
GCCCAAGACTATGCTGAAGCCGTTCGCAAAGCCAAGCAAATGGATATTACCAATGCCACACCGGAATCCTTTGCTGCGCAATTAATTGAATCCTACCCCTTTCATTTTTCAATTCGTGATTTGTATGCACGCTTTAAAGAAAATCCAGGGTTCCAGCAAACACGCGGTTTAATTCGGTTAATGCGCGTTATTGTTGCCGATATGTATACCGTAAATAGTAAAGGTGTACTCCGTGCAGACCATGTTAAATTAGTTCATCCCTACGACTTTAATCTTAACAACGAAGAAATACAGTCAGAAATCCGCGCAATAAACCCTTCTTTAACAGAAGCTATTACCCATGATATTGCCAAAGACGGAAATTCAATAGCCGAAGAGTTAGACCTTCGCTTAGGATCAACAGACGATGCGCAAGACGTAGCCAAACTCATATTAGTGGCCTCATTAGCGGCTGTTCCTGGGGCAACGCATGGCTTGCGAGATAGTGATATAGTCAGTTTTCTCTGTGCGCCGGGACGTGATATTTCAGCCGTTAAAAAGAATGTCATTGATTACTTGCCTACCCAAGCCTGGTATTTACACCGTAGTATTGATGGCCGTTTATTTTTTAAAAACATTCAAAATTTGGCTGCCAAACTCCACAGCCAGGCCAATTCCTATAACGAAGAGAGTTGTTTAAAAGAATTACGCAACTATTTAGCGGGTTTATTTACGCCGCATAGCCGCGATTGCTATCAAGATATGCGCGTTCTTCCGGCACTGGATGAAGTTGAATTAAAAATGGATCGGGTAAACTTAATCATTACTCAACCCGCTACCAACCCCGTGCAAAACAGCAAACTCAGCGAGGAATGGCAAAAATTCTTTGACAGCGCTGACTTTAAAAACAGGGTGTTATTTTTAACCGGAAGTTTCCGCAGCATGGGGCGATTGATAGAGCAAACCCGGCAATACAAAGCGATCAACGATATTCTGGCGGAATTTAATGCTGAGCGCATGGCGAGCAGTGATCAGCAATATCGTGATGCCGAAAATTCACAGGACAAAATTACGCTAAGTTTACGCAGTGCGCTACAAGAAACCTTTACTACCCTTGTTTATCCTAGCAGGGACAATGCCCTGCGGGTAACGGATTACCGTATCCACTTTGAAAACAATCAATTTGATGGTGAAAAGTTGATTCGCGACACCCTGGAACAAAAAGGCAAATTCACCACCGATGTCAGCAGCGAAACCTTTCGCAAAAAAGTTGAAGCGCGCTTATTTCGTAATCAACAAAAGTCCCAGTGGAACGAAGTGCTCCGGGCCGCTGCGACCAATACCGAATGGAATTTTCATGATCCCAAAGCGCTCGAAGCCCTCAAGATAAAAATGCTCGATATAACCGGCTGGGTTGATGATGGCGGTATTATTAACCGTGAACCGCCTAAGCCGGAAACCCAGGTCAATGTTCAGTTGTTAAGCCGTAATCCTGATACCGGTGAGGTTAACTTGAAAATAACGCCCGTCAACGGCAACAAGGTGCTCTATGAGCTGGGCCATAAC
>JBAQEN010000143.1:0-10690 GCA_049286765.1 Methylococcaceae bacterium | reverse complement strand
CAACATCATAAGGCGTAGTGGCAAAGCTTTCGTCACCATCGCGGTTTTCCAGGACCCAGTCCCGAATCGCGTCATTGGCAATGTGATGGCCCAGCGACTGGGAAACGCCACGGAAACCTTCACAACGAACGGGCACAACAGGTTTATTGATTTCCTTGTTAGCCTTTTTTGCGACCGCTTCAATATCATCACCAATCAAACCGATCGGGCATGCTGATTGAATGCTGATACCCTTATTCAGCGGGAACAATTCTTCAATTTCGTTCATGATTTTGGCGAGCTTTTTATCACCGCCAAAAACAATATCTTTTTCCTGAAAATCAGAAGTAAAGTTCATTGTACCAAACGTATTAACGCCGGTAGTCCCTACATAATAGTTACGACGGCCTGCACGTGAATACTGGCCACAGCCTACCGGGCCATGCGAGATATGAATCATATCTTTAATCGGGCCCCAAACAACACCCTTGGAACCGGCGTAAGCGCAACCACGAATAGTCATTACACCGGGTTGGGATTTACGGTTTGAGGTAATACATTTATTGGATTTTTCCAGGGATTGATCGTTTACAGCCAAATGCTTGGCGCGATCTTTCCTCGCTTGTTCGGGATAGACTTCCAGCACTTCCTGAATAAGCGCTTCGGTCTCTTCTTTTGTTAGAGCAGCCATGAGTGTCTCCTACTATTGTCGTGGGTAATCCCCCAACAGACAGGTTTTAGGACGGGAATCGTAGGGTACGCATCGCGTACCAATTTTTGGAATCGCTTGCCAAAAGGTACGCGATGCGTACCCTACGGTTGTTCATTTATTAAGCGGTTGCTTCAGCGGCCGCAGTTACACCAATAATAGATTCGTCTACGTCATCGATAATACCGAATTCCATCATTAATTCTTCCAGTTCATCCATCGTAATGGGTGTTGGTATGACGAAATTCTTGTTATCACGAATTTTTATAGCCAATTGACGGTACTCTTCCGCCTGTTTTGCTTCTGGTTCGTATTCGATAACGGTCATACGTCGAATTTCAGCGCGTTGTACGACGTTATCACGCGGTACAAAGTGAATCATTGTCGTGCCGATTTTTGCCGCCAACGCTGAGATCAATTCATCTTCACGCGCAGTTTCACGCGAGTTACAGATCAAACCAGCCAAACGCACACTGCCTGAGTTAGCGTATTTCACAATACCTTTAGCAATATTGTTAGCAGCGTACATCGCCATCATTTCTCCCGAGCAGACGATGTAAATTTCTTGCGCCTTGTTTTCACGGATTGGCATGGCAAAACCACCACACACAACATCCCCAAGTACATCATAAAAAACGAAGTCAAGTTCATCGTCATAAGCGCCTTCTTCTTCAAGGAAGTTAATCGCCGTGATTACACCGCGGCCCGCACAACCGACACCAGGCTCAGGACCACCTGATTCAACACATTTAATACCGCGATATCCTGCTTTTAGTACATCTTCAAGTTCTAAATCTTCAACACTACCTGCTTCAGCCGCCAAACTCATAATGGTCGTTTGGGCTTTTGCATGTAAAATTAAACGGGTAGAGTCAGCTTTTGGATCGCAGCCGACAATCATTACATTGTTACCTAATTCAGCTAACGCAGAAACCAGATTTTGAGTTGTGGTAGACTTACCAATCCCACCTTTACCATATATTGCACATTGACGTAATGCCATGATCTTCTCCTCGTTATAGGACGTTGTTGTTAATAACACTACGGATAAAGCAATCAGTGTGCCAATTACATTATTTATTTGTATACTGTTGATTTATAAAAGTTATTAACGTATATCCAAAATAGAAGCAACGTTATATTTCAAACATTTTGTTATGTTGCTGTAGGATTACTAACAGTGTGGTTATTCAATATTGTTTTAACTACCGCATTGGCGACTCCGCTGTCTTTGTTGATCCCATCTTCTCCCTCGGCGTACAGAATGCCATATACAATGCCGCCGCTGCGGCACTAGCTGAAAAGGAGTCCTTCAAAAAAACACCGATTGCATGACAGCCAGTTGTACGAAAACAACATGCAACAGTCTTATAGCTTTTCAAGAGCATTCTCGATGGGGTATTCCGGCTGTAACGGCGTTAATCAGGAACTGGTGTGAAATCCAATGAAGCCATTGCCACGCGGGTGTTGAGACTAATTCTGGTCGCTTCGGAAATGGCTGAGCGTTATTTATATAGCGAGGCAATTTATGGGAAAAACCAAAAATTTTACAGGAGAAAATTTCTGGACCCGAGGCTATTTTGTATCGACAGTGGGAGTGGGTGAAGATGTTGTTAGGGCGTATATAAGGGAGCAAGAAAAAGAAGATGAGCGTTATGAATAACTCAGTTTGTGGAAATAGGTAATCACCTTTGGGCGATTCATGAATATGCCCCTTTGAGGGGCTAACAACAATAAGCCCCCGGCTTTGCCGGGGTTTCCACACAAACCCCTAATAGAGTTCGCGGGAGCCTCGTTTTTAGTTGGTTTTGAAATAGTGGGCTTTACGCTGCCTTGCTAGGCATAATCAATGCCCTGTGATTCCAGTTCAATCTTCAGCCAGCGCAGCCAATTATCCATACCTTCGCCAGTTTTGGCTGACAAATTCAACACCTTGATGCGCGGATTGACTTGTTTTGCGTACTGTATGCATTGCTCACTGTCAAAATCCAGATAGGGTAACAGGTCAGTCTTATTTAAGATCATTAAGTCGGCGGCATGGAACATGTCGGGATATTTGATCGGCTTGTCCTCGCCTTCGGTGACTGACAAAATCACCACTTTATGCGCTTCACCCAAATCAAACGCAGATGGACAAACCAGATTACCGACGTTTTCGATGAATAACAAACTGCGCTGTTTGGGCTGCAATGTCTCTAAGGCATGACCCACGCGGTGCGCATCCAGATGGCAGCCTTTGCCAGTGTTGATCTGTAAGGCTTGGACGCCGGTGGCGCGGATTCGTTCGGCATCCCGGGCGGTTTGTTGATCGCCTTCGATAACGCTGATGTCTATATCCTCTTTCAAGCGGGCAATGGTTTCGGTCAGTAATGTGGTTTTGCCGGAACCAGGGCTGGAAACCAGATTTAGCACCAGCATACCACGGGCACTAAAATAGCTGCGGTTTTCGGCGGCATAATGATTATTTTTGGACAGAATATCCTGCTCAATTTGCACCATCCGTGCAGGGCTTAAATCCGGCGCGTGCGAATGCTCCGAGCCAAACGCATGATGATGATCGTGGCTATGCTCGTGGGAATGTTCGTGGTCATCATCGTGCGAGTGAGAATGGCCTTCGCCGCAGCCGCATACACCACACATTATTCTACCTCCAGTTCTTTAATACGCATTTGATCTCCGCTATTCACTTGCAATTGATGGCTGCCACAATGCGGGCAGACATCGTATAACTGTTCCACGACCACGTTCCGGGCACACGGCATACACCATGCCTGGCCGGGTACATCGATAATTTCAAGCTGGGCATGCTCAGCCAAAGAGCCTTGCATAACCACATCAAAGCTAAACCGCAGCGCCTCAACCTCAACACTGGATAAAGCACCGATCTCCAGCCAAACGGTTTTAACTTTTTGGTATTGCTGGGCTGCTGCCTGCTGCTCCAATATCTGCAAAATGCTTTCGCATAAAGACATTTCATGCATGAATTTTTTTCCCGTTACAGCTATCGATCAGATTTAATTGGTATTGTACGCAAGGGTCGATCGCATTAATCAACAATTCCGCCTGCCGTTGCAGATCATTAACGCAATCGGCCTGCAACTGTTTCAAGCTATGCGCAACCACGCCATCAGGATGAAAATTCCATTCGGTAGGCGCGACGATGCGGTAATCATACACCTGTCCTTGATGCAACACCAAGCGATGAATTAACAGCCCTCGCGCCGCTTGCACCTGAGCCAAACCCACGCCCACGCCATCACTGCTGACCTGCTGCACGGGCGATGTCGGGTTTGCTGAATTCTGTCCTAGCAACTGTCGCAATTGCGCCGGGATTCCCGCCACTTCCAATAATCGCCCCACCAGACGCACCAGCAAGCCATTGCCGTAACGGCTGCAGAGATCAGTGATTAACAGATGCGGCAACTGCCGGTTTAACAAAGTGCTTTCAAAGCAGCAACCCAACCAGTTCGGAGTACGCACAAAAGCCGTTAAACCGTATTGCTGCATCTGCCAATGTAAATCTTCTGCAGCCAGTTCGGGCAGGCGAGCAATGGTGTTTTGTCCAATTCCTGCCCAACCCTGGCTATAAATACTGCCGAGCAATTGCGCCGGTACCGCATAGTTTTGCTGTAACCAGTCGCCTATTTGCGCTTCTGAGTTCAGGAGCAAAAAAGTGCCTAGACTGCCATTAAAAATCGCATCATTGATTAAGGTTTCCAATTCATTGATAAGTTGCGTGGCTTGAGCCATATCAATATCGGCCACGCTATCCAACTTAAACGCCTCGCCATTCCTGAACAATGTTTGCTTAAACAGCCGATCAAACTTCAACAGTGCAGCAATGGCGGTTTTATTTGGGCTTAGCCCGATTAACTTCGGCCAATCCAGCAAAATCCGCCAAGCGTGTTCACGTAAGGTTTCCAATTGCACCAGCAGGTTCTGTGCAGCATCGGCTTCGGGTGCAGCCACCATTCCCAGCGCCGCTCGACAGGCCAATAATGCTGCATAAGCCTGGGCATTGCCGCACAAGCTAAACAACAGCGGCACGATATCCAAAACCTGTTCCGGGGTTTTACCCAGCAAAACCCGCGCTGCCGCATCCGGCCGGGTGGAGGTAATCTGCACCTGGTTCGCATGGCCGGCATGGTGAAACAAATTGACTTGAATGGAACCGGCCAGCGTCAATTAAGCGTTCCCTTTACCCAAATTACCGCGCAGCAAATCCCGACGGCTAACTGCGCGCGGTGCAGTGCTGGTCAACAAACCTTGCAAAGCCGATTCCGCAGCAGCCACGGCCGCGGCTTGATCTTCAAACTGAAACATCGGTGAAAATAGCGAACACAGCGCATAAACGCCAAGCTGCGTTTCATTCGCCACGGTGAATTCAAACACGCCATAGGGAAATGTTTGGCTAAACTTGCTGCCGGGTTGTTGTGTTTGCCAAGTGCTGCCCGTCTCAGGCAGTAACAGCAAATTCATAAACCACGGCGTAACCAAAACACCCAGCCAGTCTTGCTGATAATTAATGAAGCCCAAAGCCTGCACCGATAACGCCCGATTCACCACCGGCACATCATGCATGCGGGTTTGCAGAATGTCATTAAACGTCGCTTCCAACCTCTGGCGAATCTGTTCGCTATCTTGCCAAGCCATGCCTAATCATCCAGCAACAAGAAATCCTGTTTTTTGCTTCCGCATTCCGGGCAGCTCCAATGCCCCGGCAATGCAGCAAACGCAGTTCCCGCTGGAATTTGCCAAAGCTCATCGCCCAGCTTAGGGTCATAAACATACCAACAGATTTTGCATTCCAAGCGGGCATCCACCGCCAGATTTGCATCATCGCCGCCATAAGCCCCAGCAAAGAAAGCATCGCTCACAAATACACCTTTAAGATTTCTTGCAGGCGCTCGGCGCTGTCGGCTATGTCTTCCGGCGAAGCGCAAGCCACATTCGGCACGTCGCTAACTTCCAAGGTTTTTAAGATTAACGTGTCTTGGGAATTAAAATACTGCACCCACCAGACATTTATTGTGCCGGTAGAAGTGATCCTGCAATTGCCGTAGCCGCGAGATAATATCGTTACAGATCCTTTGCCTAAACACTGTTCCAGAAACGCCAAATCCTGTTCAGTTTGCGGCAGCAGGCTTAAATTAATGATATGCGGCTCGGCACCGGCTTGGTATGTTGCAATTTTGGCATTGAGTTCAGCCAGCAAAGGCGGAGCATTCATTAAACCTTCCGGCAACGCTGTCCAATGGGTGTCGATTTGGCTAGCCGCGCCGGTAAACGCCGATTGCAGCAATTGCTCAGGGATAATGCCGACTTCCAAGTCATCAGTGACAATTTGCTGTTGTGTGTTGAGTTGCTGCAACCGCCACACCCCTGCCAGCACCGATTCCTGAATGCGAAGCTTTTGCTTGCCGGCACAGATAATGCTGACTTCCCCTTCGCCCAAGACTTCATCAATAAAGTGGCGATTGACCGAATCCAGACCAGTCAGATCATTGGCTTTGGCAATCGTCGGGTAAGCCGCCAGATCATGTTCCAGTTGCTGCAAAACGCTTTTGGCCTGCGCTAAATCGGTAGTGTTTAAATCCACCGATACCTGAGGCAGGCGGTAAACCGCCATTTCTTCAGGCATTTGTAAATAGTCCAGCTCGACGCCGTCTTCTTCAGAGGGTTGGGAGCCTTGGCCGATGATCGGGAGGGTTATTGATGTCATAGTGGTATTTTAATGTTGGATACAAATCGCGTACCCGTTTTAAATCATTATGTTATGAGAATTTCAAAGGGGTATCGTTGGAGCGTGGGAACAGTTAGAGCAGTGTGAACAACAATGCTCAATGCCCAACCCCACAAACTTTCCCCAAATCAAACCCCGGCGGCTCACTAACCTCCGCAGCCAAAATCCGGCCAATCTCCACTAGATACTCCTGCCAATCCTTAATGCCGGAGATCACCCCCAAATACTCGCCACTGCGTAAAAACACCAGCGACGGCCAGCTGGTAAAACGAAACCGCGCTTGTAGTTCGCGTTCGATGACTTTGCCTATCACTGCCACCTGCAAGCGGCCGGCAAAGGCTTTCAGTAATTCCGGCAGGATCACCGCTACATCGTGGCTTTCCGGAAACATCACCGGATCGTTACTAAAAAATAGCAGCACGCTGTCATTACCGTAGATAAATTGATCGTAATTACCAACATCCAACAACGGCAGGCCGTGCCGGGTTTGTAATTGCTCTAGCAATACACTCATGATTTCAAAAACTCCGGTAGTTGCGGTTCGCGGCCGACTAAGTCGGCAAATAAATGGTCAAACTGGGTTTCACCTTGCATTGCCAGACTCATGGCCTCCAGAGCATCAGCGATTTGCCTGGCTTTTTGCTCGCTAATGACTTCCCTGGCCGCATGAAGAAATACCAGCAGCCAAGTGCCGCTGGGTTGCTCGCCGACCAGCATCATATCGACTAGCGTTTGTTCGCCGCGATACATACACAGGGCCGATTCTCCGCGCGGCTCCACCACTTGCATGGGCAAGCCTATACACATCAGTATTTGCCCCGGTAATCGACATCAACTTGCATACCAGGCGCTTCGCTGTATTCCGGCGGGCGCACTACAAAAGCATCCGATAACAAAATGCGCTCATCGCCGATCCGGCAAGCCTGCTCAGCGGAAGGGCGTTCTTGTTCGTAACGTTGAATATCCAATACCGGATCATATAATTCGCTATCTTGCCCAGCAAGTTCTGCGGCGACACCAAAACCTTGTAAATAATCCAGCGCCATTTCGATGGCGGGTTGGATTTGCGCTTTCACGCCAGGCCGCAAGCTACCGCCATAATCTTCCAACTCTTCGGGTTGCACACCGATTAACAGCAAATGCTGAGGGAATGATCCCAGCATCTGCGCCATCGCCAAAACTTCCTGAAAACCGGTCTGATGCAAACTCATTTTCTTGGCGCCCAGGAAATTTGGCACATCATCATTTTCCATGCATTTCAAAGTGGCAGGCGGCAAGCCGTAATCGATGGCATCAAAAACGATTAACACATCGGCGGCCTGGACGTGCTCGACCAAGTAAACACCTTGAGTGCCACCATCCATGACTTTGACGCAGCCAGAGAAACGATAGCTTTTTTGCAAGCGTTCAATAACGCGCACGCCAAAGCCTTCGTCAGCCCAAAGCACGTTGCCTATGCCTAATAATAAGATTTGCAGCGGTTTATTCATGAACTATGCGCGTCGTCTACCAGTTTATCATCTTTAAAAGTGCGCCAGCCGGTGGCGATAGTCGATAACAGGCTTTGCCCGGATAATTTATCCTCGCGCACCGCAACGTAAATATGGATCAGCACAAAACACACCATCAACCACATCACCAGATGATGCCAGCTGTGCAGGCTTTGGCTGTCACCAAATAGCGGTAACACCCAGGAACTAAACAACATATGCGACCAATGTCTTGCTCCAGCACCTTCACCGTACAAGGCAAAGCCAGTGATAATCATAAACAAAACGCCCCACACAAACGCAAAATGCATGGCTAATATGGCTAATGGATTATGGCCGATGTAGTTACGCGGTTCTTTTACCAAGAAGGCATACCACAACACTTCGTGCCAAACGCCTTGCCAGAAATGCCGGTTTAACAGAGGCGGCAGGAAGATTTGCCGGGCGTGTTCGTTACCGGCATACGCCCAGTACACTCTAAATGCCAGCGCTATCGCCAAGACATATCCGGCAGCGAAATGGGCAAAGCGGATATAACCCATTAAGTAATGATCAGATGCTTCACCGGTAACCGATGCCAACGGCGAAGCGATTAAATAGCCGGTAACCGTTAACGCTACGATGACTATTGCGTTCAGAGCATGCCAAAGCCGTACTGGTTTTTCGTATACGTAAACGGCGGGGGTAACGGCGCTTGATTCAGACATGGCGAGTTCCTTAAGCGAATAACAGCCAGGCGCCAACCAATGTGGTGGCGCTGCCGTACAACCGCAGTAACAAGCTGGCGTTACCACGGTTCAGCAACAGACCTAAGCTCAATCCTAGTAAGTGCAGTAAACCGGTGGCCGCTACCATACCTGGCAAATAGCTGTAAGCTGACGAAGTCGCCGGGATTTCGCTACCGTGCGCTAAGCCATGCATTACGGCGCTGATTGACACCAAGGCAGTGGCCATGGCTGCCGGTAGTTGCAGTCTGCCGATAATCAGCAAGCCGCCAATAGCTAATAAAGATAGCAAAATCGCAGTTTCAACATAAGCAAACTGAACACCATGCAAGCCCAGCAATGCCCCAGCCAACATAGTCAACAAGAACAACACGATGATTTGCCCGGCCACCGCTAATCTTTGCGTAGCCGCCCATAGTCCAACGCCTAACATTACCAGGGTATGATCCATACCTGAGAACGGATGCGTAAAGCCATCGACGATGCCGCCAGTCGACAATACACAGGTATGGGCAAAAACCTGGCTGGAAAACCCAAGCAAACCGGCTACCAATAAAAACAGTGAGTTTATTCTGATCATCATTTTCTCCTTAACGTACTTTGACTTGGGTTAATTCCGTACCATCTGGACTGATAATATGCGTAGAGCAAGCCAGACAGGGATCAAAACTATGCAGGGTACGCAAAATTTCCACCGGCTCTTCCGGGCGCTCGACCTTGGTGTTCATTAATGCTGCTTCAAACGCACCGATGTTGCCTTGCTCATCGCGCGGCGAACCGTTCCAGGTAGTAGGTACTACGCATTGATAATTGGCAATCTTGGTGTTTTCGATTTTTAACCAATGTCCCAAAGCCCCGCGCGGTGCTTCGGTAAAGCCGACGCCTTTTACACTATCAGGCCAGGTTTCCGGATCCCAACGCTCAACGTTGGCTGTGGTCAAATCGCCTGCTTTGACATTGCTCATTAATTTGTCCATGAAATAGCGCATTTTGCCAGCAGCCCATTGAGCTTCTAAACCTCGGGCGGCGGTGCGGCCTAAAGTTGAGAACAAGGCCGTCACCGGCACATCCAAGGTCTTCAAAACAAAATTGATTTGTTCGGTGATTTCTTTATTGCCTTGTGCATAGCCGATCACATAACGCGCCAGCGGCCCAACTTCCATGGCATGTCCGCGCCAGCGTGGGGCTTTAATCCAGGAGTATTTAGCCGCTTCATCCAGCTCCTGGATGTGGGTGCGGTCACCTTTGGTCTTTGGCCCTAACTTGAAGTTGGGTTCGGTAACGCCTTCCCAAGGATGCAAGCCTTGGGCTTCATCCCGGTATTTGTACCAGGAATGCGGTACGAATTCTTTGATTTGCTCAGGGTCCGTTAAGTCCACTTCGTGGACTTTGCTCAAATCACCGTTGATAATAGCGCCGTGCGGCATCAGCAAATTGGCTGCTGAATAATCGTTGGCCTCATCAGGGATGTCGCCGTAAGACAACAAATTTTGCCCGGATATGCCGCCGCCATATAACCAGCTTTTGTAAAATCCGGCAATAGCCAATAAATCAGGGATGTAAACTTGGTCGATAAACGTGATGGTGCGGTCGATGATGGAGGAAACCAGGTTTAAGCGCTCCATATTGATGGCGCCAACAGCACCAATCCCGTCGACATTAATCGCGCAAGGCACGCCGCCGACCAGCCAGTTCGGATGCGGATCTTTGCCACCGAAGATTGCGCGGATTTTCATGATGTCTTTTTGAAAATCCAACGCTTCCAGATAATGAGTGACCGCCAGCAAATCAGCTTCCGGCGACAATAAATACGCGGGATTGCTCCAATAGCCGTTTTTAAATGGCCCTAATTGCCCTGACTCAACAAACTTTAACAAACGATTTTGGGTATCCCGGAAATAACCGGGCGAGGATTTGGGGTTATGCGGTGAAATCGATTGTTGCAAGGCCGACGTTGCGACCGGATCAGCTTTTAACGCATTGACCGGATTAACCCAATCCAAGGCATGCAGATGATAAAAATGCACCAGGTGGTCATGCGCTT
>JBAQEN010000142.1:0-3667 GCA_049286765.1 Methylococcaceae bacterium | reverse complement strand
GGACGTAAAGTTAAAAATACTTTATCGCCCGTATGTAGACCTACGCCTGTCGCTCTGATGGTATTTTTTAAAGTTCGCTGTTTAATCATAAATAACGTCGAATATAAGGAAGGGCAAAGCATCTAATTTTAACACAATAGGACCCAAAAGCAGAGTTTGAATCTATATTTGTGTTATCACAGAGTAGCTATAATAAAATCCAGCAATGTATACATCAAAAACCCGAGTATAGTTTAAAATAAACTATATAGATCCAAACGAGCGCCAATCCTTAAAAGTTGATTTTTTAAAAATTTGATGATCTTTTTTCCAAGTTAAACAAAAATCATTTACAGGTTTCAAGCTTTTTAATAATTTTCCTTTGTTACGGATATGCTAAAAAAGTTTTTTCAACAGCCAAGCGCAGAATCTTTAAAAACATTTCCTGATTCCTCCAAGTTACTGGAAAAACAATATAGTCTAAAAGTTGTGCAAAATCATATACAGTATGATCATGCACAATTTATTGCTTTAGAACACCTGCAGGCACTTCTGGATAAAATCTTAATAACGATTGAGTATGAGAAAAAATCAGCCGGCTACAAATTACTCACTTTCCAGCCGGAGAAATGCAAGAGCCTGTATATTTTTGGTGATGTCGGACGTGGAAAATCCATGTTGATGGAGTTATTTTACGAAGCTTGTCCTGTGACAAAAAAGCGGCGGGTACATTTTCATGTCTTCATGCTGGAGGTTCATGCTTTCATCCATCAATGGCGGCAACAAAACCGCACAGACGCAATTCCTGCTTTCGCAAAAAAAATCAGAAAATCATTTCTAATTCTTTGTTTTGACGAATTTCAAGTCACTGACATAGCGGACGCTATGATCTTGGGGCGCCTGTTTGGTAAACTGTTTGAATTAGGCATTATTGTCGTTATAACGTCAAACCGTCATCCTGATGATTTATACCAAGGTGGCTTGCAAAGAGAACAATTTTTGATTTTTACCCGGCTTTTGCGGAATGAAGCAGAAATTATCGAGCTCGTTGCCAAAGAAGATTACCGGCTTAAACATCTGCATACGCTGGAAACCACCTATTATTTTCCACTAAACGCACACGCTGAGGAGTTTGTACTACGAAGTTATAACGAGTTTACGAATTTTGCAGTTACGCAACCCGGTGTCATCCAGGTATTGGGAAGAAAGGTTGAGTTATCCGCCATACATGGTGATATTGCACTTACTTCCTTTGATGAACTGTGTGCAAAACCTTTAGGTTCGGCAGATTATATGGAGATTGCCAGGGAATTCAGCACCTTGATTATGGCTGGAATTCCAAAATTAACTGCGGATAAACGCAATGAAGCCAAGCGTTTTATGACTCTCATTGATGTACTTTACGAACATAAAGTAAAGCTGATATGTACAGCTGAAGTGTCAGCTCAAGAACTTTATACCGAGGGTGACGGCTCGTTTGAGTTTAGGCGGACCATATCAAGATTGGTTGAAATGCAGTCAGAATCCTATTTACAGAGTAAACATATATCGGGCGCCCCTATTAGTTTATTATCTGATTACTTGACATAATTCGAGCTTCAACTATGAAGTTGAAATAAGATAGAACGTGAAAAATGGAAAAAGCGTTCAGTTATTAACCGAGATTGAATGAATCTGCAGAAGATTTACCTTACGCTAATATTTTAAATTGAAAATTAACACTTTTGACAACCATTACCTACCCAATTCATGACTAATTTTGCCCTTACCGCCATATCTCCAATAGACGGACGCTATGCTAACAAAGTTGAAGACCTGCGCCCCATTTTCAGTGAATATGGCCTGATCCGTTTTCGGGTGCAAGTTGAAGTACGCTGGCTGCAAGCGTTGGCTAATCACCCTCTGATTACTGAAGTCCAGCCGTTTAGTGAATCTGCAACCCTAGTGCTAAATTCGATTGTCAGTGAATTTTCAGAAACCGATGCTCAACGCGTCAAAGATATTGAAAAAACCACTAACCACGACGTTAAAGCTATTGAATACTTATTGAAAGAAAAAATTGCCGGTTGCGCTGAACTGGAACAAGTCAGTGAGTTTATTCATTTCGCCTGTACTTCTGAAGACATCAACAATTTGTCTTACGCATTAATGCTAAAAGAAGGGCGTGAAATCATCTTGGTGCACATCAGCGAATGCATAAATGCCCTCAAAAAACTTGCCGTAGAGACCGCCGGCCAGCCGATGTTATCGCGCACGCATGGTCAATCTGCGACACCGACCACGACGGGCAAAGAATTCGCTAACGTCGCCGCGCGCATGCAGCGCCAAAAAAATCAACTGCAAGCAGTGACATTATTAGGCAAAATAAACGGCGCCGTGGGTAATTATAATGCGCATTGTGTCGCCTATCCAGATGTTGATTGGGCAGAATTTGCAAAAAACTTTGTCGAATCCCTGGGACTGCAATGGAATCCGTATACCATCCAGATTGAACCGCACGATTATATTGCCGAATTTTTCCATGCCTTATCGCGTTTTAATACGGTATTACTGGATTTTGATCGTGATATCTGGGGTTATGTTTCTTTGGGTTATTTCAAACAAAAAACGATTGCCGGAGAAATTGGTTCATCCACGATGCCGCACAAAGTCAACCCGATTGATTTTGAAAACTCGGAAGGCAATTTAGGCATTGCCAATGCCATGTTTAGCTTTTTAGCCGAAAAATTACCCGTGTCACGCTGGCAACGTGATTTAACGGATTCAACTGTCCTTAGAAATATAGGCGTTGGTATCGCTCACACCAGCATAGCTATACAAGCCAGTTTAAAAGGCATTTCAAAATTACAGATCAATCCGGAAGCTATTGAAGCTGATCTTAATGCGAACTGGGAAGTCCTGGCAGAGCCGATACAAACAGTGATGCGTCGCTATGGTATTGAACAGCCTTACGAAAAACTAAAAGAACTCACCCGGGGTCAGCGCATCACATCTGAACAGATGCAGGCTTTTATAGAAAAACTTGAGATTCCTGCTATAGCCAAAGCCTCCTTGATGGAATTAACGCCGCGTAATTACACCGGTTACGCAGAAAAACTGGCCAAAGACATTTAAGGTTTTCGTTTTCGTTGCGCATCTTATCAATTTTCTCTTCGGGATCCACACGGATGCCTACTCCAAGTCGACCCAGATGCTAAAAGATGATGAATTGCGTAAGATTCCCTTTAGGGGACCTCTAAAAATAGCTTTTTTCATAAGATTTATGAATGTAAATCATTGAAAAATATAAGTACCAATTTTTCAAAATTGAATTATTAGAGGTCCCTTTAATGAATTGGGAGAGATGGTATGTCTCGATGTGAACCTAAGGTAGGCATCGAGTATTATTATTATGTAGTGGTCAGACACTTTGCTTAGGGGATAGGCGTTCTGTGGAATTTATGCTTAATTTTCGGATGGGAATGTATAAATATTATTGACCTTCCAATTACCGTTGTAGATCGATACTCGCTATTCGTGTTTTTGGAAAACTCAGTCACCGCAAATCCTATTAAACAGACCTACGAAACTGACCAGTCCCAGGATAATTTTTCGTTCCCACGCGCCGCGTTGGAATGCAGTAACTCTTCGCCGATGATTCCCGTAATTGTCAAACTTTGTGAGTCCCCAGCAGAGCTGAGGGTTTACT
>JBAQEN010000141.1:0-2263 GCA_049286765.1 Methylococcaceae bacterium | reverse complement strand
TTTCAGAGGAAACTTTAGAGTATCATTATGGCAAACATCACCAAACTTATGTGACAAATCTGAATAATTTGATTCCAGGCACCGAATTTGAAGGCTTGACTTTGGAAGAAATTATCGTCAAGTCAGCCTCAGGCCCAATTTTCAATAATGCGGCTCAAGTCTGGAATCATACCTTTTACTGGAATAGTCTGACTCCACATGGCGGCGGTGAACCTGCCGGCGCATTGGCAGATGCTATCAATACTACATTTGGCTCTTTTGCAAAATTTAAGGAAGAATTTACCAAATGCGCAGTGACTACCTTTGGCTCCGGCTGGGCTTGGTTAGTAAAAAATACTGACGGCAGTCTGGCGCTGGTAAGCACCAGTAACGCAGGTTGCCCGTTAACCACAGGGCAAATACCCTTGTTGACCTGTGATGTCTGGGAGCATGCCTATTACATTGATTACCGAAATGCCCGTCCAGCCTATCTGGAAGCGTTTTGGGCATTAGTGAACTGGAATTTTGCTGCGGCTAATTTTTCAGCATAATTTGATTGGATGAACCTTCTGTATCTTTTTGATGCAGAAGGTTTTTATGACTATTTCAGGCTATGGAACATGAGGTGTTGTGATGTATAAAAAACTGTTGTCTTTGTGGGTGTTGTTGCCAACGATGGTTTGCGCCGAAGTCTCGATACCTGATGCGATTAAAGTACCGGCCGGCAATGCCCCAATTTTGTCTGTTCATGCGAAAGGCGATCAGATTTATCAATGCTCACTCAATAGCGGCGTCTATTCATGGCAACTGCAGGCGCCTGACGCGAAATTGTTCGATGCGCAGGGCCGTATTGTCGGCAATCATTATTCCGGCCCTGTGTGGGAATATAAAGAGGGCAGCCGCGTAGTCGGACAAGTGGTCAGTAAAGTTGATATTGACCCGGATTCATCCATTTCCTGGTTGCTGGTCAAGGTCATCGCACATAAGGGCAAAGGTTTATTCTCGGAAGTCAGTTTTATTAACCGGGTTAATACTCACGGCGGCCTGAAGCCTCTGTCGGGATGTGACGCTAATCATCTGGGCGCCGAGAAACGGGTTCCCTATACTGCGGATTATATTTTTTATCAAGCTCTGCTAGCTGCAATTCCCTGAGTTTCATTAGCGCATAAACCGATTCCAGATGGGGACATGCCACTTCTAGCCGTTTGGCGGCGCGTACTGCATTTCCCAATATGGCTTCCGTTTCCATCGGATGACCGTTCTCATAATCCAGCAGCATGCTGGTTTTGTAAGGCGGCATCGCATAGGTATTTTCAATATTGGCATTCACAATGTGATCGGACAGCCGATGCCCACAGGCTTCGGCAATATTGCAAATTTCCTGCATAATGCTGCGTACAAAGGCTTCCTGGGATTGCAGGATGGCCAACGTCGGCAATCCTCCCGATAAAACCGATAAGGGATTAAACGGTGCATTCCAGACACATTTCTTCCAGCGTTCAGTGACAATGTTTTCGGTTGCGGTGCAGTCAATGCCGGATTGTCTGAATAACTCACAAAGCTGCGTGGTTTTATGACTGACGGCGCCCGGTAAATTGCCCAAAGCCAGCCGGCCATAAGCCAGATGCAGTATTTCACCCGGTTTTACGCGGTTGCAGCAAATAAACGCAAGGCCGCTGATGATTTCATTGTCAGGGAAAGCCGCCAGTATTTCCTGTTCGATTTCCACACCATTCTGGATGAATACAATAGCTGTATCAGCGCTAACAGCCGGGCGTATCAACGCAACCCGATTCACCGAGGGAATAACCTTGGTGCAAAGTAAAACGTAATCAGCGGCACCTTTATAGTCGGCGGCATTGCTCAGCACCTGTGACGGCTTAAATGTCCAGGTACCCAGCGTACGACTATCGATAATAAAACCCTGTTGTTTAACATGTTCATAATCGGAGCGGCAGACTACGGATACCTCAGCACCTGCTTTTGCCAGCAATGCGCCGTAAAACCCGCCTATCGCTCCGGCTCCGACAACAAGCACTTTACTAGTGCAGCACCTATTTTCGTCAGTCATAGTTATGTGTTTGTAATATATTGATGTTTATAAATATCATTGATAGCCTGATCATCAATATAAATAGGTGCTGCACTAGTCATGACTTTCTTCATCCAGGATTTGCTTTAAAAATGGAATAGTTAATTTGCGTTTGGCCGCCAATGATGCCCGATCGAGTTTTTTTAACAAGACCCATAATGAAGACAAGTCCCTGTCATAATGCGTCAGCAG
>JBAQEN010000140.1:0-2966 GCA_049286765.1 Methylococcaceae bacterium | reverse complement strand
AGCACATCTTGCCGCCCCATTATTTGTTGATTCTGAACGTTTTGCCCAAGGCTCGCCGCGCCTGCCACAGCCCAAAACGTTGCGGACGGGATAACATATTCCGTCCGGCATTGTAGTAGGTCGGGTTAGCGATAGCGTAACCCGACATTTGCCGTCTCGGTTGTGTTGGGTTACGCTAACGCCCGGCAATAGCTCCGGCATCCATGCAGTCGCAACCCAACCCGCCTTACCCCGGAACATAACAGGCATAAAAAAAAGCCCTGAATTTTCATCCAGGGCTTTCATTGTGTTCCCGCGCAGAACGCGGACTATGCTATTACCAGTCTGGTAACAATGGGCTAACTCAAGCAAATGCGGCGGCGCCGGCACGCCAGGATGACCGGACGCCGTATTCCGGCAGGTTGTTACCTGTAAAAACAAGGTTAGTGGTAACGCCTGGTCCGAGGTATCATTTTCAGAAAAACAGCGACCCGCTTTGTTTTTCAATGGGGTCAAACCGGCCTGAATAAAACCGCATTTGTATCGATACCCTGCCGGATAAATTAACCCGGCAGTTTTATGTCTTTTGCCACCCTGCTTCTAACCGGCTGACTAAAAACATGTTCAAAGTATGGTTGAGTTTAAAAGAAATACAAATTGTTTTATCGTTTTTATCGAATTTATCCATTTAATATTCAAGTCAGGATAGGCACGCACTGTTCATATTCCAAGGCTTGTCCCGGAAAAAATCAACAATAAACCGGATTCCCTACTAACTATCCTGGAATATCTTGACTTTGTGTGTTGAAATTTCTATTCTTCAGCCGTTGCCCCCGAGTGCGATCGATCCGATGATTCGCGTTAACCACTTTACCAAAAAGTATAATGATTTTGCCGCAGTACGAGATTTAACGTTCAGGGTTGAACCCGGTGAAATACTGGGATTGGTCGGTCCGAACGGAGCTGGCAAGACGACCCTGATGCGAGTCCTGTCCGGCATCATTCCCCCCAGTTTGGGAACTCTCTCTGTGGCGGGCCATGATATTGTCAGTGACCCGGTGAGGGCCAAGCAGGCGCTCGGCTATATTCCTGATGAGCCACGCCTGTTTGATACCTTGACTGTTTGGGAACATCTTGAGTTTTTTGCCGCAGCCTATGGCGTAGTCAATTATAAGCCTGCCGCCGAGACCCTGCTGCAGTTCTTTAGTCTTGATGGAAAACGCAATCACGCCGTGCAGAGTCTATCGCGCGGAATGCGGCAAAAAGTGGCCATCGCTTGCGCCTATTTGCATCAACCGGAAGTGATTCTGTTTGATGAACCCCTGACGGGCCTTGATCCAGCGGGTATTCGCTCGATCAAGGAATCCATCCAGGGACGGGCGGCTCAAGGCGCCGCGATTATTATCAGTTCACACCTGCTGGGAATGGTAGAAAGTCTTTGCACACACTTGCTGATCCTGCACCAGGGTCAGTGCCGGTGTTTTGGCCGGATGGATGACGCCATTAAAGCGTTCGATGAATTTAACGTTGATGCC
Organism: Methylococcaceae bacterium; assembly: GCA_049286765.1. Lineage (GTDB taxonomy): Bacteria > Pseudomonadota > Gammaproteobacteria > Methylococcales > Methylomonadaceae > JAGXGJ01. The sequence continues at coordinate 1,452 of JBAQEN010000140.1, read as the reverse complement.
TCACTCGAAGACGTGTTCTTTTCGATTACCCATGCGGATAATCCGGAATTGAGGTAATACCGGACCTTGGATGCCATGCTTGTCAAGTTGCTGCTGTTACGTTTGCATGGCGGTGTACGGCTACGCCTTCAGGAATTGAAAACGCTACGCGGCCTGCTATTTCTGTCTGTAACAATTGCTATTTTTGCCCTGCTTATGAAGCAGCCGGAATTGTCTGCGAACCCGCTTGCAAGCTTTTTTCCGGGGAATCCGGAACAGCTAAGGGGACAGACTGCCCGGTTTATGCCGTTCGGTTTGCTGGCCGCCTTCCTGCTGACGGCATTTCTCTCCCCGGGTCCTGGCTTATATTTCAGTCCGGCCGAGATTAACCTGCTGTTCAGTGGACCGTTTACACGTCGTGCGCTGCTACTGTACAAATTGTGTTTTTTTGTCTTTGGCGCGCTGCTGAGCAGTTTGCTGATTATGCTGCTGGTTCCAAGATCCGCTTACACGCCACAGGCAACTTTTCTGGGCGCTTTTCTGACCCTGCTGTTTATCCAGTTGCTCACTGTTGCGACCGGTTTGCTTGGCCAGTTTTTAGCAAGGCGCTTTGGTGGGCGGGTAAGAAGCAGCTATGTATTTATCATGCTGATTTCGCTGGTTGCAGCGGCAGGCTGGTACTATGGCGGTGTCTCCAGCGGTCTGACTGACGCGCTCGCGCAATTTCAGTCTTCCGTTGGCGGTTCTCTGTTATTGTCACCATTTGATGTATTTGCGCATATCTTTCTGGCGCAAGCGTTTTTTTCCGATTTATTGATCTGGGCAATGCTCGGTCTTGCGATGAATCTAGGTCTTCTCGCCGTTGTCATCCTGCTGGATCGCCATTCCTGCGAGTCGTCGGCCGCTGCAAGTCTGGAACTGTATAAGCGCTGGGATCGGGCACGCCGTAGTGGTTTGCCCTGGGGCGCGCAACAGCCTTTAATTGTGCGTTCATTTATGCCCGCCCCCTCGCTCAACGGTATCGGGCCAATTGCCTGGCGGCAGATGCTCTCGGCATTGCGCAGTTCCAGCAAGGCGCTATTGGCGTGCCTCGGTATGGCCATACTTGCCGGGCCGTTACTGGTGATTGCCAGTGCGGATATATCCAGGTGGACACTGATCGGGGGCGTATTTTTTGCTGCCGTGTTTGTGCTGCCAAGAACGCTGGTATTCGATTTCCGCAGCGATCTGGAGACCATCGGAAACTTCAAGGCGCTGCCGCTTTCACCCTGGAAAATATGTATCGGCCAATTAGCTTCACCCGTACTGCTTACCAGCCTGATTGAACTGGTTCTGCTGGGTAGTACGGCGATACTTTTAGACAGTCAATCGCGTGTTTTTCTGATCGGCATTAGCCCTTTTCTTGTGCCTTTCAACCTGTTGTTGTATGGACTCGAAAATCTGTTTTTTCTGTTATTTCCTGCTCCACTGGTG
>JBAQEN010000139.1:0-11625 GCA_049286765.1 Methylococcaceae bacterium | reverse complement strand
ACAACATTCCTTTGCTTCCCATTTCGAAAGATGCAATTAAAGATGATGATTAGGGCTTTGTTAAACGGATGTCGGTTATAGGAATTTAGTTTGTTTGTTACCTGGGTTTTTATTGAATACACTGATTTGTCGAATTTTAATTTCTCACAATAGGGAATAAATTTTATTAATGGGATCTTTAATAATTATGTAGTGCTTGGCGCGATGTTTGTTAAGTTGAATCTATCGATCCTTCAAGGATACCGCTAGTAATAAATGACTCGACAGAATAACGATACCTGGCAAATAATGCCCCAGAACAGAAGAAGAGTACTTTTGCCCGTCTGTCATGCATTGACGGTGATGAATTAATTTAGAGTTTGACGCATTTATTGTTTCCAGCTATCATTGCAAAGTTATGTTAGATCGATTGCCCGAATATATAGACCCCTTACACCTGGCAGATAAGCGTGGTGCATTGAAGGGCCGGATTCCTTTAAGTAGCCTGGATCGTTTGGCGGATATACTGGCCAATGACACAGGAAGCGTCGCCATTGATTTCTTTTTTGGGCGGGAAGGGCGGCTCGCAAAAATTGAAGGGCGGATAGAGGCTGTTCTGGAGCTTAAATGCCAAAATTGTTTACAGGCTGTGGAATGGCCTGTTGATAGTGTTATCAAGCTAGGCATTGTCACATCAATAGATCAAGCCAATAGATTGCCCGAAGACTATGAGCCGTTGCTGGTTGAAGAAGGGAGAGTTCTTCTTAAAGACATTGTTGAAGATGAGATATTGCTTATTTTACCGACATTTCCAAAGCATCAGTACGCCTGTCTTGTTCCGAATTTGGGCATTAACGCCTTGGGTTCGCTTGTCAATGCCGAGCGACCTTCCCTTGAAAACCCTTTTTCCATTTTAGCCAAACTTAAAAATACTGGAGATTTATAATGGCCGTACAAAAAAGTAAAGTATCGCGTTCAAGACGTGGTCAACGTCGTTCACATGATGCCTTGACAGGTAGAGCATTGTCTCAAGATCCAATAACAGGTGAAACGCATTTGCGTCATCACGTCACGCCGGACGGTTATTTTAAAGGCCGCCAAATCGTTAGTGCTGTTGAAGAAGATTAAAAGTTCTCACAGCTTTTAGCATATTGCTATGCCGAATCAAATCCGGTTCGCTTTTTTTTAATAACTGCGGAGTCATTCGTCAGCGTGAGTTTAACAATTTCAATTGATGCAATGGGTGGAGATCATGGTCATGAAGTGAATATTCCAGCATCATTGGATTGTTTAAAAAACAATCCAGACTTAAAACTGATTTTGGTGGGAGATGAAGCTGTTATTAAACAGCAAGTGGCGCAAGAATCGGCTGGTTATCAGGATAGGATTACTATTCAACATGCATCCCAGTGTGTCGGCATGGATGAATCTCCATCCAAGGCGCTGAAAAATAAAAAAGACTCGTCAATGCGGGTTGCCATCAATCTGGTTCGTGATGGCCACGCGGATGCTTGTGTAAGTGCCGGCAATACGGGTGCATTAATGGCAACCGCACGCTTTGTTTTGAAAATGATTCCAGGGATTGACCGTCCTGCTATTATTTCCACGTTGCCATCAATTTACGGCCATACCCATGTGCTTGATCTGGGTGCAAACGTAGACTGTAGCGCTGAGCACCTTTTTCAATTTGCGGTTATGGGTAATGAGTTGGTGAAAGCGGTTGAGGCTATTGATAATCCTAAGGTGGGTTTGTTAAATATTGGCGAAGAAGATATGAAAGGTAATGAGCAGGTTAAGTCGGCTGCAAAATTACTGGAAAAATCCTCATTGAATTATATTGGCTATGTAGAAGGCAACTCTTTAAATGCAGGGCATATCAAGGTTGACTTGATCGTCACCGACGGCTTTGTTGGTAACGTTGCACTTAAATCCATTGAAGGCGCGGCCAAGATGATTGGCACTACTTTAAAAGAAGCCTTTAGCAGAAATTATCTGACAAAGCTGGCTGGGTTGATAGCCTATCCCGTACTTAAGTCTTTTAAGCAACAGATCGATCCTCGATTATATAACGGAGCAAGTTTTCTGGGACTGCGCGGACTGGTCATTAAAAGTCATGGCGGAGCTGACGTGCTAGCTTTTAAAACCGCTATTCAGCTTGCTGAAATTGAAGTTAAGCAAGATGTTATTAGAAAAATAAGCGAACAAGTCGAGAAAACCTTGGCTCTGAGAGAAATCGCATGATTCGTTATTCAAGAGTAATCGGTACCGGTGGTTATTTACCAGAAGAAGTTCTCACTAATGAACAAATATCACAGACTGTTGATACTTCAGATAGCTGGATTTACGAACGTACAGGCATTAAAAGCCGTCGAATTGCAGGGCCGAATGAATCGGCTGCAAGCATGGCTGAAATTGCTGCCAGGCAGGCAATCGATGCAGCGCAAATAAACCCGGAAGAAATCGATATCATTATTGTTGCAACAGGTACGCCTGATCGTGTTTACCCAAGTACCGGTTGCTTACTGCAGCAGCGTTTGGGTATTAAAAACACCGTAGCCTTTGACGTGCAGGCCGCCTGCTCAGGCTCGATTTTTGCTTTGAGTATTGCCGATCAATATATCAAGTCAGGTGCAGCCAAGACGGTGCTTATTGTTGGCTCTGAAATTTGCTCGCGTATTGTCGATTGGAATGATCGAGGTACCTGTATTTTGTTTGGCGATGGAGCGGGTGCCCTGTTGTTGCGTGCTTCAGACGAGACGGGTATTTTGTCTACGCATATTCATTCCGATGGGGAATATGAGGATCTGTTGTATTGCCCAAATCCCCAGGTTGCAGCACTTAGCAATAAGCATGAAGCTGGTTACATTAGTATGCGTGGTAATGAAGTATTTAAGGTTGCTGTTAATACCCTGGGCCGGATTGTTGACGAAACACTGGAAGCAAATAACATGGACAAATCTGATATAGATTGGCTGGTTCCGCATCAGGCGAATATACGGATCATAATAGCAACTGCAAAGAAATTAAAAATGTCTATGGACCAGGTTGTGGTTACGCTCGAGAATCAGGGGAATACTTCCTCTGCTTCAGTGCTTATTGCGTTCAATGAAGCGGTTCGTGATGGCCGCATTCAGCGTGGACAGGTGGTTTTACTTGAGGCATTTGGAGCAGGGTTTACCTGGGGTTCAGCATTAATTAGATATTAATCAGGTGAAAATAATGAGCAAGCAAGCATATAATTTGGCTTTTGTTTTCCCCGGGCAAGGATCTCAGTCTGTGGGTATGTTGTCTAACTTGGCGGCGAGCTATCCTGAAGTAATACATACCTTTGAGCGTGCATCTGATGTACTGGGCAAGGATTTATGGGCTCTCGTTAACCAAGGTCCGGAAGAAGAGCTCAGTAAAACATATAATACACAGCCTGCTATGCTGGCTGCCGGTGTCGCCGTTTGGGAAGTTTGGTGCAAGCTTAGTGCTATTCGTCCGGATTGGATGGCGGGTCATAGTTTGGGTGAATATACTGCGCTGGTATGCTCGGGTGCATTGTCTTTTGAAAGCGGCATAAAGTTGGTTGCGGAGAGAGGGCAATTAATGCAGGAAGCCGTACCGGCAGGCGCTGGATCAATGGCGGCGATTTTGGGGCTTGAAGATCATCAGGTTGTTAATATTTGTGCTAATGTTGCCGGCAATGAAGTGGTTTCTGCCGTGAATTTTAATGCGCCAGGCCAGGTGGTTATTGCCGGAAATTGTGCCGCTGTTGAACGAGCGATGCTTGCGGCAAAAGAGGCAGGGGCAAAACGTGCGTTGCTATTGCCAGTTAGCGTGCCTTCTCACTGTGCATTGATGCAATCAGCCGCTGACAAATTGGATGAAATTTTGCAGGACACGGTTTTTGAAATGCCGAAAGCAACGCTAATTCATAATGTAGACGTCGCCTCACATAGTGCCCCAGAAGTCATTCGTAATGCTTTAAAAGAACAGCTCTATAAACCAGTGCGCTGGGTCGATACGATAAAGTTTATGCATGATCAAGGCGTTACCCGTTTTGTTGAGTGCGGTCCGGGGAAGGTATTAATTGGTTTAAATAAGCGCATCGTGAAAGATGTAGAGCATTTTACTATTTATGACCCTGAAACGATAAATAACTTATTGGAGCAACTCAATGGTTAAGCAAATCGCTATAGTAACAGGCGCCAGTCGCGGTATTGGCAGGGCAATCGCTGAGCGATTAGCTGAGGATGGTTTTTTTGTTATCGGCAGTGCAACATCTGATAACGGAGCTGATCTAATTTCAGCGTTCCTGGGAGAAAATGGCAAGGGTGTAAAGCTAAATGTAGCCGATGCCGGCTCGATTGCAGATGTTATTAATTCAGTTAATAAGGAATTTGGAGCACCAACAGTACTGGTCAATAATGCGGGTATTACGCGTGATAATTTATTGATGCGGATGAAGGACGAGGAATGGGATGAAATTGTTAATACCAATTTAACTTCCGTATTTCGCATGAGCAAAGCGGTATTGCGCGGCATGATGAAAGCCAAGACAGGCCGTATCATTAATATTTCATCGGTAGTCGGTGCAACAGGTAATGCCGGGCAGGCAAATTACGCAGCAGCGAAAGCGGGCATGGTTGGATTTGCAAAGTCTATGGCCAAAGAAGTGGGTTCGCGTAATATTACCGTCAATACTGTGGCTCCCGGGTTTATCGATACCGATATGACGAGAGAATTGAGTGCTGATATTAAAAATGGATTGATGGCTTCTATTCCATTATCCCGCTTGGGTCAGCCAGAAGAAATAGCACATGCCGTCTCATTTTTGGCTTCTGCGGGCGCTGGCTATATAACCGGTGAAACCCTTCATGTTAATGGAGGTATGTTCATGCCTTAATATTGTGACAATGTTGCAATATAAAGTATAATTCCCCCGCCGTCTGGAATTGCCGGAGACGGGATTCTAGTAAAATCAATAACAATACTATTGCAAGCGTCAGATTAGATGGTGATAGCTTGCATTGTTTGAGGATAATAATTATGAGTAACATTGAAGAACGAGTAAAAAAGATTGTTGCAGAGCAATTGGGTGTAAAAGAAGATATCGCGAACGATGCTTCGTTTGTTGATGATCTGGGTGCTGATTCTCTGGATACAGTTGAACTCGTTATGGCTCTTGAAGAAGAATTCGAATGCGAAATTCCAGACGATGAGGCTGAAAAAATTACAACAGTTCAGCAAGCTATCGATTACGTAGAAAAAAACGCGTAAGATTATTTTAGTGGATGGACTTTGTTCATCCACTGAGTTATCGCCATCTTTACTTTATCTTACGGTAAATTGCATTGAGTAAGCGTCGAGTTGTAATAACTGGTTTAGGAGCGGTTACGCCTATAGCCAACACTGTCCCTGAAACCTGGGATGGGATTATTAATGGTAAAAGCGGCATAAGCCCAATTGATTCCTTTGATATTTCTCTTTTTGCCAGCACCTTTGGTGGCGTAATAAGAAATTTTGATATCACTCAGTATATTCCTGAAAAAGATGCAAAACGTATGGATGGATTTATCCATTATGGTATTGCAGCGGGTTGTCAGGCGATTGAGGATTCCGGAATTGAAGTCACCGAGGCCAATGCAGAACGTATCGGCGTTGCAATAGGTTCAGGGATAGGCGGTGTTACCGGCATTGAAGAATGTTATGCAATTTATGAGAAAGGCGGGCCACGCCGTATCTCGCCATTCTATGTCCCTGGTAACATTGTTAATATGATTTCAGGCAATCTTTCAATCAAATACGGGTTAAAAGGGCCCAACTTTGCCATTGTTACAGCCTGTGCTACAGGTACACATAACATTGGCGATGCTGCGCGTTTAATCAAATATGGCGATGCCGATGTGATGATTGCCGGCGGAGCGGAGCGCTGTACAACTTCACCGACAACAATGGGCGGTTTTGCCTCTGCTAAAGCTTTATCTCGCCGTAATGATGACCCACAAGCCGCAAGTCGTCCCTGGGACAGGGATCGAGACGGTTTCGTATTAAGTGATGGAGCCGGTGTGGTTGTTCTTGAAGAACTGGAACATGCCAAAGTACGCGGCGCAAAAATTTATGCCGAAGTAGTCGGTTATGCCATGAGCGCTGACGCTTATCATATGACAACGCCTTCAGTTGGCGGAGAAGGTGCTGCGCGCTGCATAAGAAATGCCCTGCGTGACGCCGGCTTAAATAGTGATGACGTTGATTACATCAATGCCCATGGTACATCGACGCCTGCTGGTGATATTGGCGAAACCCTTGCTATGAAAGCCGCGCTGGGCGCTCATGCTTATAAAGTTGCGATCAGTTCCACAAAGTCTATGATTGGTCACATGCTGGGCGCTGCCGGAGGTATTGAAGCGGTGTTGACTGCATTAAGCATCAAAAATCAGATTGCGCCACCCACAATCAACCTGGAAAATCAGGATCCTGAATGTGATCTTGATTACGTGCCTAATAGCGCAAGAAACATGAAAATTGATGTCGCCATGTCCAATTCATTTGGTTTTGGCGGTACAAATGGTACATTGGTCTTTAAACGTTACGACTAGAGGCGTTGCAATGCAGCGTCTCTAATGCGGATGATTCTGGTTAATGGTGAATATAAGGACTATGTTGAAATATCCGATCGTGGCTTTCAATATGGTGATGGATTATTTGAAACTATAGCGGTCGAAAAGGGGCAAGCTGTATTCCTTGACTGGCATTTAGAACGCTTAAAAGCAGGTTGTCATCGTCTTTATATTCCATACCCAGGTAATGAACTTCTTGCCTTTGAAGCCAAGGCGCTTTGTCAAGATTCGGGCAAGGCTGTTCTTAAACTGATTCTCACACGTGGTTCAGGTGGTCGGGGGTATCGTCAACCTGATGTAATTCAGACTACTCGTGTTTTAACCTTACATCCTTTTCCCTCGTTTCCTGGCTCCAGCTTGGGAATGTTCTCTTGCGCCTATGAAGATCAGGGCATTACCGCCCGTTTTTGCACTACTCGTTTAGGATTAAATCCATCATTAGCTGGCATTAAACATCTCAATCGGCTCGAACAGGTTCTGGCGCGGGCTGAATGGAACGATTCCGCTATTCAGGAAGGCATTATGCTGGATATGAATGACCATGTTATTGAAGGGACAATGACTAATCTTTTCTATGTTAAAAATGACACTCTTTTTACCGCATCACTTGCGCTAGCCGGTGTTGCTGGCGTGATGCGAAGTATTATTATGGCGCTATCAGCCCAGCATAATCTCCCGGTTATTGAACACACTTTTACTAAAGATGAGTTATTTTCAGCTGATGAAATCTTTGTCAGTAATTCAATTATTGGTATCTGGCCCATCAATAAAATTGCGAATACACGTTTTTTAGTAGGTTCGAAAACCAGGCAAATACAAAATTGGCTCGATCAGTTTAAAAATAAGGTTATTAGCGGTGATATATAAAATCATCGCGTATGGTTTGTTAACTTTGATCGTCGCTTGCGGCTGGGCTTGGCAGGACTATCAAAGCGCTTTACATACGCCTGTCGTGCTCGGTAATCCGATTGTTATAGAAATCAACAAGGGGGATTCGTTTAATCAAATTTCCGATAAGCTGTTAGCCCAAAATCTGGACTTTAAGCCAGTCTGGTTTAAAATTATGGCTGTTTCGGAAAAAAACTTCAATAAACTTAAAACAGGCGAGTACGAGTTAGCTCCTGGTTTGACTCTCCCTGACATTTTAACCCTGTTTGTACAAGGAAAAACCAAGCAATATGCTATTACTTTTCCTGAAGGCTGGAGTTTTAAAGAAATTCTACAGGAAGTTGAGAAAAACCCTAATCTTGAACATACGTTGTATAACGTTAGTTTTGAAGCGTTAATGTCACGGCTTGGGGCGGATGTAAAACATCCTGAAGGCGCGTTTTTTCCTGATACCTATTATTTTGAAAAAAGGTCATCGGATGTTGCTTTATTAAAAAGAGCCTACGAAAAAATGCAGTCAGTATTGCAACATGAATGGCTTAATAAAGCGGAAGGTCTACCTATCAAAACTCCCTATGAAGCATTGATACTTGCTTCAATTGTAGAAAAGGAAACCGGAGTAGTGGCTGAGAGACCCTTGATATCAGGTGTATTTATTCGCAGGCTACAAACAGATATGTTGTTGCAAACTGACCCAACAGTTATTTATGGTATGGGTGAAGATTACCACGGAAATATAGGTTATACAGATTTAAAAACTGTAACACCGTACAATACTTATATGAATAAGGGTTTGCCGCCAACGCCGATTGCCATGCCGGGACGCGATGCTATTAATGCAGCTTTGCATCCTGATAACAGTAATAATCTTTATTTTGTAGCTCGTGGTGACGGGTCGCATGTCTTTTCCTCTACTTTAAAAGATCATAATCTGGCAGTCGATAGTTTTCAAAGGAAAGAAAAATGATTAGAGGGAAATTTATCACTCTGGAAGGTGGTGAAGGCGTTGGCAAAACCACTAATCTGGCATTTATTAAGGACTATTTGCAATTGCATGGCATTTCAGTTGTTGTCACGCGTGAACCTGGCGGTACTGTACTGGCTGAAAAAATACGTCATTTATTGCTGGACAAAAACAGTGAGGAAATTTCAGAAAATGCCGAATTGCTGCTGATGTTCGCAGCACGGGCGCAGCATATCAAGCATGTTATTGAACCGGCATTAGCCCAAGGCAATTGGGTGCTTTGTGATCGGTTTACCGACGCTACATATGCTTATCAAGGAGGAGGGCGAAAAATGCGTGTTAGCACTATTGAGTGGCTGGAGAATCTGGTGCAAGGCACGCTGAGACCGGATTTGACATTGTTGCTGGATGCCCCTGTTGAAATAGGTATAGAACGTGCGAAGAAACGGGGAGCTTTCGATCGCTTTGAAGCAGAAAAAATCGGTTTTTTTGAACAGGTCAGACGGGCTTATTTACTTCAAGCGGACTTACACCCGAAGCGCATCAAACTGATTAAAGCTAACCAACCCTTAGTCGATGTACAAAGAGCGTTGATCGATATTATTTGTGCTTTATTAAGATGACATTGCTACCCTGGCAGCAAAAAAACTGGGGTCAACTATGCAGTTATGGCGTGCAGAATCGTGTTCCTCAGGCTTTACTCATCACTGGTAATAAAGGCATGGGCAAGCAGCACTTGGCCAATCAGTACGCCTATTCCCTGCTTTGCGCAAAACCTCAGGCCAACGGTATCGCTTGTGGTCATTGCCACAGTTGCTTGCTACTGAATGCGGAAACTCATCCGGATTTTATGCAAATTCAGCCTGATGAAGCAAAAACATCGATCACTATTGACCAAATTCGTAGTCTAGTCACTAAACTAGCCTTAAAGCCGCAGTTTGAAAAATACCGCGTAGTCATTGTCAATCCTGCCGATAAAATGAACAATGCAGCAGTTAATGCGTTTCTGAAATGCTTGGAAGAGCCGACAGAACGCACTGTTATTATTTTAATTACCGATAGACCGGCGCAATTGCCTGCAACTATCGTCAGCCGTTGCCAGAAGCTTGCCGTTGCCAGACCCGCTAAAGAAATTGCCTGCACCTGGCTAAAACAACAGGCTGTACAGGATGATCCGGAATTGTTATTTGGCTTGGCGCAGGGCTCGCCTTTACTGGCTCTGCGCTATGCCAATGAGAGTGCATTAACATTACGTAATGACTGTTTCAAGGCGTGGGTGGATATAGCAAAAAGACGCAGTCATCCGGTTATAGTCGCCGAAAATTGGTATAAATTACCTGAATCATCACTCATATTCTGGATTACATCCTGGATTATCGATTTGATCAAGTGTTGTTATCAACCAGAAACTGACAGCTTATATAATCCGGATCTGAAAGAATTGTTGCATGAATTGTCGCAACAGCTAGAATTAAAGGGGCTTTATAAATTGTATGATCTATTACTAAAATGCCGGCAACTCCTTAACACCCAAATAAACAAGCATATGATGTTTGAAGAAATTCTAATAAAATGGTCTGAACTTAACCAGCCTGAATGACGATGACAGAACCAGCGCCCAGACAGGGGATATTGACCCTTTCGATTAAAGACAAAAACGCCTTATATGCGGCCTATATGCCTTTTGTGATTAAGGGGGGGTTATTTATTCCTACTAACCGGGATTATGAAATGGGTCAGGAAGTGTTTATGCTGCTAAATTTAATGGAAGAAACTGAACGGCTACCCATTGTCGGAACAGTAATTTGGAAAACACCGCCTAGTTCAGGAGGTTATAGAGCCAGCGGCATTGGCGTGCAATTTAGTGATCAAGACGGTGGTTTAGCGCGCAGTAAAATTGAAACCTATTTGGCGGGCGCTTTAGGGTCTGACCGGTCAACCCATACCATGTGATACCCTTTAATCATGCTGATTGACTCACATTGTCACCTTGACCGTATTGATCTAAAACCCTATCAAAATGATTTTGCCTGTTTCATGCAAGAAGCAGAAGCCAGTCAAATTGAACATTTGTTATGTATAGCGATTGATCTGGAATCCTACCCGGCTATGCTGGACTTGATATCAGGTTTCCGGCAGATATCCGTAACCGTCGGCGTCCATCCAAATGTTCAGGATTGCAGGGATCCCGGTGTCGATGAGCTTATCGCTTTAGGTCAGGCCGATAATGTTATTGGGATAGGGGAGACCGGTCTGGATTATTTTCGGAGCGAAGGTGACCTGTCGTGGCAACATCAGCGCTTCAGGAATCATATCCGCGCTGCAAAAACGTTAAAAAAACCCCTGATTGTTCATACACGTGCCGCCAAACAAGATACCTTGCGCATCCTGGAAGAAGAAGGTGCCAGTGAAATAGGCGGCATCATTCACTGCTTTACCGAAGACTGGGAATTTGCCAAAAAAGCGCTGGATTTGAATTTTTATATTTCCTTCTCGGGTATTGTCACCTTTAACAGTGCGAAAGAAATTAAGGAAACGGCGAAAAAAGTGCCCGCCGACCGGTTTCTTATTGAAACGGATTCTCCATATTTAGCGCCGGTACCCTTTCGGGGCAGACCAAACTATCCGACTTACGTGCGCTATGTGGCGGATCAACTGGCTGAATTGCGTGGCACATCGTTAAACAGAATCGCAGACCTATCCACTGAAAATTTTTATACTTTATTCAAACTGAAACACCCGTAAGATTTGCTATAGTTCCAGTGTTTTAGCTATCTCCTTATTAGAGACCTGGCTAAACCAGGAAAAGCACACACTTTGGAGATGTAGAGTTCACAGAGAATCAAGGTATTAATATTCATTAATTACTCACCCAGCCGCTGCAGAAGCATGCTTTTCAATATAATGATATTTTTGTCTCAGTTTTGAACTGAAGGCGTTAGGCGAAATGAATCGCGTTAATTGCTTTTGCTTGCTATCAGGACAAATAACTAGTTGTTAAACAGTTGACTGCCTGAATATGCTGCAAGAAGCAACAATTTTTAAATACTTGATAATACTTTAATGAATAAACAAGAAAAATCCTTAACAATGACTGTGCTGATGACGCCTGATATGGCGAATTTTTCAGGCAATGTGCATGGCGGCTCCTTATTAAAATTACTGGATCAGGTGGCTTATGCCTGTGCG
>JBAQEN010000138.1:0-2030 GCA_049286765.1 Methylococcaceae bacterium | reverse complement strand
ATTCTTGCCGATGTGCCGGAACTGATTCTGCGGCCATTGCTGATATTAATCATACTGGGTTTATGTCTGCTGCTGATACCGCAGGCCGACTCAACCCTGGCGATGCTGTTGCAGTTTACCGCAGTGGGCATTGCCTTTATAGCCGGATTGATTTATGTCCGACAGCACAAACCGCTAGAGGTTCGTGCGGCGCTGGCCGAAACGACCGGAAGGCAATGGTTGATTGCCGCCTTACCTTTTTTTGCCATGACGCTTGTCGGTACCTTTGAAAGCCAAGTCGCTCTTTACATTTTGAACTACCGTACTGATGCCGCTCAAGTTGGGCTGTTTCAGGTGGCTAACCAGCTGGTTGCGTTGGTGGTGATGGGGATTACAGCCGTTAATATGCCTTTACAGCCCAGGATTGCCGCTGCCTGGGCCAGAGGCGATCATGTTGCAATACAAAAGCTTGCATCTCAAGCCGTTCGCTTGGGTACGGCCATAGCGCTAACCGGTTGCATCATTTTAATGGCTTTTGCCGAACCACTGCTTAAACTTTACGGGCAACCCTACCAAGCCGCCGCCCCGGCTTTGCGTAGTCTGGCAATAGGGCAGTTATTCAATGCCGCCGCCGGTTCTTGTGGACGGGTGCTTGCCATGACAGGCCAGCAACATATAGTCTTGTTAGGGCAGTGCCTGGCGTTAACGGTCAATAGTATTGCCGCCTGGCTACTGACTGTTCAGTGGGGTGCAATGGGCGCAGCCTTGGCGGCTACGCTAGGCTTGATTACCTGGAATAGTATGTTGGCTATTGCTGCTTTTCGCAAAGTCCATATTAATACGACAATTCTGCCATTTAATGTTAAATTTCTCACTCGCTAAAACTTAGCTCAAGACAATATGTAACAACCTAATTTTTTTACCATTGGCTCGCCAAAGTTCGGTTCTACAATGAATATTTTTGGATTGTATAAAAAATTTGCAGCCTATAGGCTGAATCAAAAAACAACAGCTAGAAATCCGCAGCATAATGATTTTTATATTGTCGAATTTCCAAAATCGGGTATTACTTGGTTGTCAACAATTCTTGCGAATATGGCGCTCATTTCTAGCGGCAGGAAGGAAGTTGCGGCATTTACGGCCGCGCATTTTTTTGTCCCGGATATTCACGTTACTAGAAACTTAGGTCCGATGGTATATAATATACCGCCTGTTAGGATGATCAAGTCGCATTCGGAGTTTAACCCTAACTACGCTTTTGTGGTTTATTTGGCAAGGCATCCGGTTGATGTAATGAAGAGCTACTATCGTTTTAACATGGAAAATGGGAGCCCGGAATTTTTATCGTTCGACGATTTTTGCCGATCCGATAAGCTGGGGGTACAAGCGTGGAAACAGCATGTGTATTCATGGTTTGATGGAAAAGTAATTGCGCAACGTGTGCATCTTTGTCGCTATGAAGACCTAGTTAAAGATACGGTCGGTGAAATTGAGTTAATAAGTAGAAATTTTGGATGGAATATTGACTCTGGTGTAATCAAGCTGGCTATAGAAAGGTCCACGGTTGAGGTAATGAAAGAGTCTGAAAGGGTTTATAGGTCAAGAAATCCGCGGTACACAATGTCTTTTATTCGCGGAGAGAGTGATTTCGAGGTGAAAGCAGAAACTGTCTCTTATATTAAGAAAGAATGTAAAGAAGAGCTGAAATTACTTGGATATGAATAAAATTTGGAGATGTGAGCGTGAATTATAGTAATGCAAAACGATGTCCTTTATATGGTAGCGAACGTCAGGTTAACCAAGAGATATTGATCCCCTGTTGATATTAATAAACTTTATTCGAAAAATCTTGGTGTTGAAAATGCCATTAAAACTGAATATTTGTGTTATATTTTGCACAGTCACGGTCCGGATAATCAATTTACCAGAACCCTGTAGATAATAAGCTTTTCATAACTCGTTAATAAGCCGCAAAAGTGACCGTGCGAAGTAATCACTCTGGCCAGAACTGTGCCCGTGGCTGTTTTGATCCAATGGAAACAAGCGAATAA
>JBAQEN010000137.1:0-2458 GCA_049286765.1 Methylococcaceae bacterium | reverse complement strand
AATAATCAAACAGCCATTCAACTATTTTCGCGGACGCGAAAAACTAAACAATGATGACGATTTACACACAATAAAAACTTTTTCGGGGCCATTCGGAAGCCCCCCCGTTTTTAATGTGCATAAATCTCGATACACCACGAAACACAAACCCAATTTATCATCTAACGCCAGGCGTTAAATCAATATAATCCACTTGCTTACCATTGCAGGTATACGTCAAGCCAATAGGTTTAACCTCCCCCTTCCAGCTCACCCGCTGCAATTCTTCCCAAGCAAAATCAGCAACCGGCTTACTCTCTGTCACTGTTTTATCTGTAACTTTCTGTCCCGCCCAACGTGCATAAATTCGATAAGTAGTAGTCATAAAAACCCCAATAAATAATTAAAAAGTAATGGAGGTAAAGAAATGCAAAGCACAACCTTACCCCCTATAAACTGCTACTATGCCGCCGCCCTTTCATCGGAACTTAGCATGTTAGACATATCAAAACCTAAGTTTTCACAAGCCACCAAATGCGCCGCAATCAGTTGTTCGTCTCTATCACTGTCACTATAATAGCGGCCTTTGGGCACTACCATTGCTCTAGTAACTTTTTCAGCCGAATCGTACTGCTTCCAAAAAGCCTTTGAAGCCTGAGCGTCATCTTGTGGCAACCATTGGCGTTCCCTTCCTACCAGCCGGTTAAATCGATCTATAACCGCCTTGTTAGTCGGATAAAAATGAATCGTACCAACTCCAGGATAGAAACGTATATCGAAGTAAGTGGTCGGAAGTCGCTGTCCCTCGCAAAGCTCTTTAAATTTATAGGTAAATAACCAGTGTAATGATGTCTCACATTCCGCTTTTCCGTCCAGCATGGCGAATACTTTATCAAAGTCCTGTAATTTTTTCATAGACTCCCAAGTTACCGATGGCGAGCTTGAATAATAACTGGTAATGCGCGGCATAATGAAGCGAGTCATTTGGACACGATAAGCCTGCTCCTTGTGCTTAAGGTTAGACTTCCAGCCACGATAATAAGCCCTGTTCTCAGGAATATACTTAGTGATGTCATCGAAACAATCTAATAACATTTGCATGTTCATTTCAGATTGACCATTAACAAGACCCAAAAGGAAACCGCGAATATTCGACTCGGTAAAACTTAGTTTAGATACCTGCGTAAAATCGGCAACCAGCTTGGCATAAGCTTTTGATGACAGATACTTGTCAAATTCGGTCGAATGCAACACATTTGTCCACGCCCTTTTTTTCAGATCATCGTAACCCTTGTTAAAACGCCTTTGTAAATCACCAGGCGTAATCTCTTTATCGTCCGTGGTCATCTGGTTAAGCGGCCTGCCCAGTAGCGAGGTGTAATAAATGGACTCTTCAATTGCCAATTCGGATGCCCTTAGCGCCGATACAGCGGCGTTAAAAACAGCAACTACATTGCTGATTGTGCTGTTTTTTATCGCCAATTCCTGCTTGCTTTCATGATAAATGCCTTGTGGCTTGTCAGTGTCCAGATTTTGCGTAAATCCATGCTTAAGATCGACCTTTTTCTCAAGATGAATTAAAGCTATCTCGACGTTAGTTTTACGCAAGGTATCGGGATCGGTGAAAGCCTGATCCATGAACTCAACAGAACCATAATCCTCAATAAACTTAACCAAGAGTTTACGTGTTGATGAGAATGGATTACGCACTGTATCAGCATTAACGATGGCAACCAGTTCACCGGATGCTATCAATGAAAAAGCTTTAACAACATGTTCCGCCCCTTGTAAAAATGGGGGATTGAGCAGTATGTGAGAATAAAGCGCCGCCCCGTTGAACTGTAGGAAATCAGCATCAATAACATTAATCCCCTTACCCCTAAGAACCGCCTGATTATCAAGATCAATCTCTATTGCATCGATTAAATCAGTTCTTGAATGGATGCTGGTTATAAAACCTACTAGCAAATCCCCTCTTCCAGCCGAAGGCTCAAGAATCCTTATTATCTCCTTGTTTTTAAATTTCCTAAACGCCTTATAAGCCAAACTAGACGGGGTAGGATAAAATTGTAAATCATTCATAAAACACTCCAAAAAAGACCCGGAAGCCGCCGGGACGGTAGTACACAACTAAAATAAATTATTTAGCTTATAAGTCTTCAGCTAAAAGTTGATTGGAAAGCACAAAATCATTACTAAAATCATGTAGCCCGATAGTAAAACGATCAGTTATGTACACTTTAGCGTAATAACTATAACCCTCTTTATCAAAGTAGATATTTTCACTACCAATACTTGTGATATTAACAACCCCAAGCGCCCGAAGGGCCGAATCACTATCAATCAAAAAATCCTTGTCAGGCATTTTTACGGCTAAAACAAAAGAGCCGCAAGAGTTATAAACTTCATAACCAGAAAATTGACCATCCTCATAAGCAGTAAAATAATCCCTTGAATTACCAACAAACCAAGCCCTTTC
>JBAQEN010000136.1:0-8901 GCA_049286765.1 Methylococcaceae bacterium | reverse complement strand
GGATAAGCCAGCGCAATACCGGAACCTTCGCCTAAGCGTAATTCCAGATTCAACAAAGGCTTGGCATTAAACTGATTTAATAACGCCTGATGGCCCTGTTCACTGGATACATGGCTGAACACACAATAATCCAGCACGTGGGGATACAGTTTATTGGCGACTAACAGCGCCGCACTGGCAATAAAGCCATCGACCAGAATCAGCATCCCCAACTCGGCGGCTTTAAGATACGCACCCACCATCATAGCCGTTTCAAAACCGCCAAAGGTGGCTAATACATCTAATGGTTCAATGATGCCTTTATGCCGGTTTAACGCCTGTTGCAATACAGTTAATTTCTGCCCTAATTGCTCATCGTTTAACCCCGTGCCCCGGCCTGCACATTGGCTTAAAGGAATTGCCGTCAGGCAGTGCATCAGCAAAGCGGCGGATGAGGTATTGCCTATGCCCATTTCGCCAAAACCGATGCAATTACAACCGTTTTCATGCTGCTGTAAAACCAGCTCTGCTCCGGCTTGTATCGCCCTCGTACAATCCTTGTTTGTCATTGCCGGGTGCGTTAAAAAATTTTTAGTCCCTTTGCTGATTTTTGCTTCAATCAGTCTCGGATGGCTATTTAAGTCGGCGTTGACCCCGGCATCAACAATCAGTAATTCCAGCTTGTGTTGTTGGGCAAAAACACTGATCGCCGCGCCCCCTGACAAAAAGTTGGCGACCATTTGCGCGGTAACCGTTTGCGGATAAGCACTCACTCCCGACTCAACAATGCCGTGATCGCCGGCGAAAATGACGATGCAGGGCTTGTTCAGACTTGGTGTCAGCGTGTTTTGACATACCCCGATTTGTAAAGCTAGTGTTTCCAGCTGACCCAATGCCCCTAAAGGTTTGGTTTTCTGGTCGATTTTAGATTGTAACCTGGAAGCAAGATTTACAGAGGGCGGGCAAATAACAAAATCTAGCGGCACGGCGTATCCCAGGCGTTTTCAAATAACAGGGTGTCAAGGTCCTTGCGAGCTTCCCATTGTTGCTGTTCCAGCATCGGTTTATCGTAAAATTTTTCCACATGTCCCAAACACAAAATAGCAATTGGTTGACTATCTTCAGGCATGTTTAATAGCGTTTTCAAAGCCTCCGGCTCAAACATCGATACCCAGCCCAAGCCCAAGCCTTCCGCTCGTGCTGCCAGCCACATGTTTTGTATCGCACAGGCCAGTGAGGCCAGATCCATTTCCGGCAAAGTGCGGCGGCCAAAAATATATTGATCACGCCGCTCGCAAAGGGCGGCGACCAACACCACCGGGCATTCCATGATGCCCTCAACCTTCAGCTTCATAAATTCATCTTCACGTTCGCTTAGAGCCTTGGCTGTGCGTATGCGTTCCTGTTCGACCAAGCCATGAACAGTTTTGCGCAAGTCCGGGCAACTGATACGAACAAACCGCCACGGCTGCATAAAACCGACACTGGGCGCATGATGAGCGGCATCAAGCAAGCGGGTTAAAGTTTCGGAATCAATGGGATCAGATAAAAAATGGCGCATGTCGCGGCGCTCATAAATGGCACGATAGACGGCGGCACAGTCTGCATCAGAGTAACGATTTTGGGTCATTGAATTAAGGATATCCTGCAAACCGGACAGGGTATGCCCGTTTACACTCGCAGGCATAGCACATCCTACAGATTATAAGGGTGAAGTGCTTCAAAACCATGTACTTTGGCTCGGGTAGTAAAAACGGGGGGCGACCAGCAATGTTGTTCCTGACCTGCGATAAAACCTGCCAGCCAGTGTGCTTGGCTGCGAATCGGTAAAATGAAGGCGTAAAGTTTTCCGTTGGGTAATTCTGCCACATCGCCCAAGGCATAAATCGCTTCGTCAGAGGTTTGCATACACTGATTGACTTTGATGCCTCGCCCAACATCCAGGCCCGCACTTACGGCTAATTCAGTGCGGGGTTTAAATCCGCAAGACACAATGAGTGCATCAAATTCCGTTGTGACATCGGTTTTGACACACACTTTATCTTCCGCTTTAGCAAATCCTTGTACATCCTTATTTAATAATACTTTCACGCCGGAATTTTGTAATACTTCAAGCAACAAGGCAGAATCTTCGGCAACCAGCTGACGCTCCATTAGCCGATCCATCGCATGAAAAAGCGTAACCTTATCACCGGAAAAGGCTAAATCGGAGGCCACTTCACAACCGATTAAGCCGCCCCCGATGATCGCCCAATCAGGCTGCCGGTTTTGAATGGTGAGTCCTAGACGAAACTTGCGCAGGATTTTTAAATCGACAAGACTGTTCAGACAGAAAAACAGCTCATTATAGGGTCTAAAAGGCGGCGGAATGAAGGCGGAAGAACCGGTTGCAACTACCAGTTTATCGTAATGCAGTGAATTTTCCTGACAAGAACCCGTGATGGCAACGGTCTTATCACTACGATTGATAGCCGTTATCTCGGCGCCGCTGATAACTGCGATATCACTGGCCCGCAGCTTATCGAATGTCTGCAGGATAATGGACTGTTCAATATCGTTCTTACTAAAGCCTCGGGAAAGCAGGGGCCGCGAATAATAGCCATCATTTTCTCTGGTTATGATCGTAATTTCATCATCTGTGGACATTGACCGGTATTTTTCTGCAAAGCTGACGCCTGCAATGCCTGATCCAATTATAATGATGTGCATACTGTCCCCTGAAAAATGCATTAAAGCATCAATGAATATTCGCTTTTTTCTGCTCCGCATTCAGGACAACGCCAATCATCAGGAATATCTTCCCATCGTGTACCCGGTGCAATGCCGGTCTCTTCATCTCCTTCCGCTTCGTCATAAATATGGCCGCAAACGTCGCACTGGTATTTTCTGTAATCAAACATTGTCACTCCTCATTGTTAAACTGGATAAATCAAATCTCGTAGAACAAGCCTGACTATAACAGTTCTATTTTAATTTTCAATGCCAGTTATATTTTCTGTTTGAACGGCAGGAAAGACGCCGCATCCTGTTTGTAAAGCTGCACGGCTTTTTGTTCTTTGGCTAAAAATTGTTCAATCGCTTGTGCAAACCGGGCATCTTTGATCCAGTGCGCGGAATAAGTCGTGATAGGCTCAAAACCACGCGAAATTTTGTGTTCGCCTTGAGCACCTGAATCAAACCGCTTTAAGGCATGTTCAATACAATAGTCCAGCCCCTGGTAATAACAGGCTTCAAAATGCAGGCTGTTATATTCCTCATAACAGCCCCAATAGCGGCCATACAAGGTATCGCTGCCGACAAAACTCAGAGCCGCAGCCACATATTTATTGTCTTTAACCGCCAGAACCAGCAATAATTGTTCAGCCATGGTTGCCGCTATTTGCTGAAAAAACGCAAGATTCAAATAGGGTTGCGATCCTCTTTTTAAATAAGTCATCGTATAAAACTGAAAAAATACCTGCCATTGCAAGTCACTGACATCCGTCCCGGCAATGCGTAATAAACGAACGGACTGTTCGTTGACACGCCGGCGTTCACGCCGGATCATTTTACGTTTACTGGCGCTCAAGGTTTGCAGAAAATCATTAAAATCCCGGTAACCCTGGTTAAACCAGTGAAACTGCACGCCCTCGCGAACGCTTAAGCCCAGTGACCGTAACAGGTCAACCTGTTGCCGGGCAGGAAACAAACAATGCCATGAAGAGATGCCGCGTTGTTCTGAAAGCTGTTTTATAAAAGTCAGCAACGTGTGCAGGACTTCAAGCGGGTCGATTGTTGCTTTAATTACAATGCGGGAGCCCTGGCAAGGCGTAAGCGGTACGGCGGTCAGCCATTTTGGGTAATAGGCGAGGCCCTGTTGCTGATAAGCGTGAGCCCACTGATGATCAAACACATATTCGCCCCAGGAATGCTGTTTAAGATACAGCGGCATAAATGCAAGCAATTTCTCTTCATCCATAACCAGTAAATGGGACGGCACCCAACCTGTTTGCCCTGAGACTGAACCGCTTTGTTCCAGCGCCAATAAAAACTCATGGCGCAAAAAAGGGTAAGCATCACCGGCAAGGCGATTCCAGTCTGAACAATTAACTTGCGCCATACTATTGATTTGTTTTACTTCCATTTTTAAAAACAGTACAGTTAAAACAACAGAATAACATCAATTCACTTATCAATAATAATGACACATAAACCTTTTTCTCAGGCCTGTGAAAATAATAAAGATCCTATTTTGCAGATTATCAGAACAGTTTTTTGTCAACCGACCACCGTTTGGGAAATCGGCAGCGGGACGGGTCAACATGCCTGCTATTTTGCCAGACAACTTCCGCATATTGAATGGCAGCCTAGCGATCGAAGCGAAAATATTTCCGGGATCCGCTTGTGGCAGGAAGAAGCACAGTTAACCAACCTGAAACCGCCATTAACACTTGATGTCACGGATATCTTGTGGCCGTGTAATAGTATTGATGCGGTATTTACCGCCAATACGCTGCACATCATGAGCCGGGATGAAGTTCAGATTTTTTTTGACCGCCTGGCCGATCACCTGAATCCCAAAGCGCTTGTGTGCATTTATGGCCCGTTTAATTATAACGGTACTTATACCAGTGACAGCAATGCCCGTTTCGACCAATGGCTTAAAAGCCAAAATACGTTAAGCGGCATTAAAGACTTTGAAGACATCATGTTTTTAGCATCATCCAGGGACTTTGAAATAGTGAGTGATGTTGCCATGCCCGCCAACAATCGTTTGCTTGTTCTACAAAACAGCTGAATCTCAATAGCATCAATACTCAGGCGCATGACAGATAGACCTTTGCCAATGCCAGGACGATCATCTATGCGAATGCCCTCTTCAAACTCCGAAATCCGGAGGTAAAGATTCTCCAAATACTGATTGAAACAGGCCAGCAAAGGAAAATGCCGATAATTTTATTCTGTCTCGCAGCGATTTTAGCCGATGCAACATTCGCTATAAATAAATGTCGATATAAAAGTTACTTATATTATTTCGACATTCGTAAAGATGAAGGCTATGACAATACGTAACTGCATCGACTCGTTTCAAGGTAAAAAACTCCAATGGCTTGCTTGTTACAAAAACCTGAACTGGAAGTCAATTGCGGCAAGCGCTGCAATGATTCGCCATCAATGCCCTTCCGGTTTCTTGCGGGCAGCCAGGATCGGCTCTCTTGTGCTGGCAATTTGTACTCTGTTGGTACAATCCAGCGAGCAATTTAAGCAAATGAGGGGTGAGCGAGAAAGGACCGTATCGAAGCCTGTTTACAAGGAGATCGGTGAGGCATCGTGGTATGGACCGGGATTTCATGGCAAGGAGACCGCCAGCGGCGAGAGTTTTAACACAAATAAGATGACCGCCGCCCATCCAAGTCTGCCGCTGGGAACAAAGGTCGAAGTGACCAATCTTGAGAAAGACAAGACTGTAGAGGTCAGAATCAATGATCGTGGACCCTATGTGGATGGTCGGGTTATCGATCTTTCACGCGCAGCCGCTAAAAAACTTGACATGGAACAAGATGGTACGACCAAGGTTAAAGTCGTTAAAAAGAAAATCTCCGGGAAGAAAACTTCCAAAAAGCGGACCACCAAGAAAAAACATAAAGTCGACCGTGCCACGTCGACAAAATAGCGGCCATCACAAATGTGTTTACAAATCACTTACTGTCTTATCTACCAGCAAAAACATGCAAGGCAACATATTGATAATGCCAGTTTTCAAAGCTCAAATGTAGCGGTAATGGGCGCATGATCCGACCCGATTTGACCTCGCCGTTCGCCAGGATTATCAGTAATTGAGGGGATGGGATTTGTGATCACGCCACTATCGACTTTCGGTATACGCCGAGGTTGCCCTGGGAGCATTTCCTCACTGACAAAGATGTGATCAATAAGTTCTTTATTGCCTTGATAAATACGAGAGAATCGTCTTTCTTCCGGAATCAGCGGCGCCAGATTGAACAGCCTGGCATCGTCGCCTTTATCTGGACGGTTAAAACCGCGAGTGTCGATTTCGCTGCCGCCGGGACCTTGCAGAATCTGGGTTGTGGCGGCACTCACACCGTCATTCAAATCCCCGAGTACGATGAGGGCGTTTTGATCATTACCCGCTAACAACTCATTGGCTTTAGCCCGCAAAGCAACTGCTTCTGCCGTTCGCCGGAGAAGCGCAAGACCTGCTGCTTGCACGCGTTCATTTTCATCTCTGGGCGTAAATCGAGGTTGGCCGGAAGCAGATTGAAAAGAAAGAAGTTTTGACTTTAAATGTGCGTTAAGCAGGCAGACCGGCCGCTCCGGTAGAGGTCTTACGCAAATGCAAAGAGCGCCCCTGCCGAATCTGGAAATTTCTTGTATGCGTCCTTTACCATTCATGCTCGACACTTTTGTCAGACCATTTTGCGGAAAAGCTGCGATGTCTTGGCTGCTTTCGATGGCCAGTTTGGATACAAAGCCGACCCTTATGCCGCGCGGATCAGGATCGGTAGAGAGAAGCGCATAAGGATAGCGGGATTCAAGTAGAGCAAGCAGATCAGCAAACGGTTCGGGCCCGCCTATTTCTTGCACGGCTAACACATCCGGGTCGAGGCTCAGGATAGTCTGGGCGAGGCTATCCAGTTTAGCGGCATATTCTTCAGAGGTGCGGGGGCCAAATTCATGACCGTTCCGGAAGAGATTTTCCAGGTTCCAGGTTGTTACTGTAAAAGTGTTCATATTTTTCTCCGTCTTTCTGTTGAAAGGTCAGATAGAGTTGATATGCCGGTATGCTCACCGAAATGAGCGGTAAAACGATGAACACAACAGCATCGGATTTACGGCATTTTATTGTTGCAGATAGAAAACTTTTTCCACCTGGTTTTTATATTTTGAACAACGATCTTATAAGGTACTGCAAATTCCTGATAAATGCCATTCGCCTATACTCAGAAGGGCACTGCCGGACCACATAGTTGCGTTTTGCCAGTGATCAGTCATTCACTAGTGATCTACAATTATTAATAATATACCTTAAGTAACATAAAAATCCGCATATCTTGATTTTCTTCCGATAAGAAATAAACAGATGGCAAGTCTTTTTATGACTGGCATACATGGCATATCCACACATGTGGAGTAACGTTCGTTGGCATCCTGCGGCTTATAACCAGCTAAAATTCCGTTCGAAAACACGTTTTCAGAATCGCTACATATCCTTGCCAGCATTTAAGATTAGTTGGATTAGCCCATGATTTTGCGAAGCATAATTGCAATGACGAAACCAATAGCGTTAATATCGGTCAATCAATTAGCTAATCTTAAGTGATTAAACCAGTCGATTAACAGCAGGAGACAGGGCGATGAAAAACGTTGTTATTGCAGGTTATTGCCGTTCACCATTTACTCCGGCGTATAAAGGCCGCTTAATAGCTGTTCGACCGGATGACCTCGCAGCTCAAGTCGTCAAAGGCTTAATCAGTAAAACCGGGGTAAACCCGCATGACATAGAAGACCTTATCCTGGGCTGTGCATTTCCCGAAGGCGAGCAAGGGCTTAATCTGGCCAGACTGATTGTCCATCTGGCGGGACTGCCTGTTTCCGTCGCCGGCACCACCGTTAACCGCTTCTGCGGATCGTCAATGCAGGCTATACACATTGCCGCCGGCGCTATTCAGATGAATGCCGGAGAAGTGTTTATCTGCGCCGGCGTTGAATCCATGAGCAGGGTTCCAATGGGCGGATACAACTTGATGCCTAATCCGGCGCTTTATGAAACCTTTCCCCAGGCCTATATCAGCATGGGTGATACCGCAGAAAATCTGGCCAGGCAATACCATATCAGCCGTATCGATCAAGAGGCTTTCTCGCTGCTAAGTCAGCAAAAAGCCTACGCTGCCCAACAACAAGGCCGGTTTGCCGATGAAATTATCCCCATTGATCTTGTTGACAGAGACGGCTGTATCCGCCCTGATTCCACCGCCGCTACCCTTGCTCAACTGCCGCCTGCTTTTCAGGCGACGGGCAGCGTTACCGCCGGAACTTCGTCCCCTTTAACAGATGGTGCGGCTGCTGTACTGGTGTGCAGTGAAGATTACGCCAATGCCAATGGACTTGACGTGTTGGCAAGAATCAAGGCCTTCGCCGTATCCGGCTGTGCGCCGGAAATTATGGGCATAGGCCCGGTTAGCGCAACCGATAAAGCGCTGAAACGCGCTGGCCTGGAACTGGAGGATATTGATATTGTCGAGTTGAACGAAGCGTTTGCCGCACAAGCTCTCGCTGTCCTTAAAGCCATGCCGATAGCATTACCAAAACTTAATCTTGATGGCGGAGCTATCGCTTTAGGCCATCCGTTGGGCGCGACTGGTGCCAGAATTACCGGCAAGGCAGCCAGCCTGTTAAAACGGGAAAATAAACGCTATGCCTTGGCTACCCAGTGCATAGGCGGAGGTCAAGGTATCGCGACGATACTGGAGGCTGTCCGATGAACATTGAAAAAGCCGCTGTAATTGGCGCCGGCGTCATGGGTGCGAGTATCGCCGCGCATATCAGCAATGCCGGTATTCCGGTATATCTGCTGGACATCATCCCTGAAAATGCAACAAACCGCAGTATTATCGCGGAAACTGCGATTCAAAAACTGCTTAAAACCGAACCTCCGCCGTTCATGCACAAAAATAATGCCCGCTTGATTACGCCGGGTAATATCGAAGATCATCTGCAATGGCTGGCTGATGCAGACTGGGTCATTGAAGCGGTTATTGAAAATCCGGAGATTAAAATATCTCTTTATAAGAAACTGGAAGACGTTTGCCGCAAAGATTGTTTAATATCTTCCAACACCTCTACGCTGCCCTTGAGTTTATTGATGCAGGATCTGCCGGACAGTTTCAAGCAGCAGTTCATGATCACCCATTTTTTTAATCC
>JBAQEN010000135.1:0-7246 GCA_049286765.1 Methylococcaceae bacterium | reverse complement strand
GCCTGTTTCATTTGTTTATCCGGAAGATGTTGCGATACCGGAAAAGTTGCAATAAAAACCAGCGCACCCGGACTCAGCATCGCTAATATAGAGGGAAGAATTTTTCATAGTCACTGCTCCAGGCAATAAATAATTTTGCCTGCCTGTAAGGTATGGGTCACTCTACCCTTCATTATTTGCCCCCAAAAAGGCGTATTTACACCCTGACTTTTCCAGTTTTCTGAATTGATCTGCCAGTAAAGTTCCGGGTCAAAGACGCACACATCGGCGGGAAACCCCGGAGTTAAAGCTCCGCTTTTTAAACCCAGAATGTGCGCCGGATTTGCGCTCAGTGCGGCGATGCCCTGTTCCAGCGTTATGACGAGTTGCTCTACCAGTTTTAGCATTAATGGCAACACTGTTTCCAGCGCTGAAATTCCCGGCTCTGTCTCTGGAAATGCACCCAGCTTGGCATCTATGTCATGAGGTTGATGGTCGGAACATATGCTGTTAAGGGTGCAACATGCCAGCCCCTGTCGCAGATACTGTTTATCCACTTCAGTTCGTAAGGGTGGTAATACATGGTAATTACTGTCAAAAGGAATGATGTCATTTTCTGTCAAATGCAGTTGATGCATGGCAATATCTGCGCTCACGTTCAAGCCATACTTTTTTGCCTGATGTATTCTAATCACTGAACGTTTACAGCTTAGCTGACCAAAATGCACACGGCAGCCGGTTAGTTCGACTAATTCCAGACATTGGGCTAACGCTATGGTTTCCGCCGCATCCGGAATACCGGACAAGCCATAGCGGGTTGCAACTGCGCCTTCATGAGCGCAGCCGTTATTACCCAGCCAATAATCGTTGGGACGAAACATTACCAGCAAATCATGACTGGCTGCATATTCCATTGCCCGCCTTAATATCAGCAGATTTCTCACTGACTGATTGGCATTGCCAACTGCAATACAACCTGCCTGTTTAAGCGACAGCATGGAACTTAACTCGGCGCCTTCCAGTTTTTGAGTGAGCGCCGCAATCGGATAGATCTGAGGGTACTCGGCTTTTTCCGCCAACTCCTTGATAAGTTCTGCAACAGCGGGTGTGTCAATGACTGGAATCGTATCCGGCTGCAAACACAGCGTGGTAATGCCTGCACTTGCAGCGGCAATGGTCTCGCTTTTAAAAGTCGCTTTGCGGCTTTGTCCCGGCTCACGCAAGCGGGTACTCAAGTCTATAAAACCCGGGCATACAATTTGATTATTAGCATCGATAACGATATCGGGTTTAAATCCGGCGGGTTCGTTAGTCACGGAAATAATTTTCCCTCCAGCAATATAAACACAGCCGATGTGATCTATATTGTTTGCCGGATCGATAATTCTTCCCTGCTTGATGTGGATCTGATTCATCACAGGGCTCCCTGTTTCTGCATCGCCATTGCCATAATCGCCATACGAATGGCAATGCCATTGCTGACTTGTTTGAGTATGACGGACTGAGGGCCATCGGCTACTTTTGAATCAATTTCCACACCCCGGTTAATGGGTCCGGGGTGCATAACGATGGCGTCGGGCTTGGCTATTTTCAGTTTATCTTCAGTCAGCCCGAAACATTTGAAATATTCGCTCTCACTGGGGAGCAATGCCGAAGTCATGCGTTCTTTCTGTAAGCGCAACATGATAATGACGTCAATATCTTTAAGCCCTTCTTCCAGATTATTCGAGACACTTACACCTAAACTTTCCACATGTGCAGGCAATAAAGTCTTCGGGGCAATTACTCTGACTTCAGCAGCGCCCAGCATATTCAAGGCTTGAATATCTGAGTGGGCTACTCTTGAGTGCAGTATATCGCCAATAATGGCTACTCTCAGATTAGAGAAATCCTGTTTAATCTGCCGGATAGTAAACATATCCAGCATTGCCTGTGTGGGGTGCGCGTGTTGCCCGTCACCGGCATTAATAACACTAATATGGGGCGCAGTGTGTTGGGCAATAAAGTGTGCCGCGCCGCTGATGGCGTGACGCACGACAAACATGTCGACATACATGGCCTCCAGGTTCCGTATCGTGTCGAGCAGACTTTCACCCTTGGATGTTGACGAAGTTGAAATGCTTATACTTAACACATCGGCAGACAAGCGCTTGGCGGCAAGTTCAAAGGTAGTCCGTGTCCGTGTGCTGTTTTCAAAAAACAGATTGACTATCGTCTTGCCACGTAACAGCGGAACTTTTTTAACTTGTTGATCACTCATGCCGATAAAAGATTCGGCCATATCGAGAATTTCTGTCAGCAGGCTCTTGTTTAGGCCTTCAATGGTCAAAAAGTGCTTAAGCTTGCCTTCCGAATTTAGCTGGAGGTTATCGGTCATAAATTATGCCGCCGCACCCATAGTTTGTAAATGGATAGCCAAGTGATCGGGGCCTGTTAGTTTGATGCGCTGATCGGCGTTCAGCGTGATGTTCGCCCCGACACAATCAGGACACAGTGGAATTTGCCTGCCGTCGCGCTCGATCAGCACCGCCAAAACCACTTGATTAGGCCGGCCATAATCAAAAATTTCATTCAGCGCCGCGCGTATCGTTCTGCCAGTATAAAAAACATCATCAATCAGGATAATGTCGCGACCCTCCATATGCGTCGGCAACTGGCTTGGCTTTACATTGGGGTTAACTCCAATCTGGGAAAAATCGTCACGATAAAATGAAATATCCAGCAAACCCAATGGTTCATTAATATTAAGCCGCTGATGCATAATCTCGGCAATCCATACGCCGCCGGTTCGAATGCCGATCATTAGCGGATTCTTCAGCTGTCTTTGAAAGATGACGCGCTTTAGTTCTGCTTCCAGTTTATTAAGTAATACTTGTATTTCTAACACCTGTGATCCTTGTTTATAGGGTTATTGAGCCATGTTTGTAAAATAAGCTGGGCTGCGAGTTGATCTTGCACTTCCCATAGCTTGGTAGCGCTGAGTTTGATTTCATCAAACAATAGCTGCTTGGCTTCAAATGTTGACAAAGTTTCATCCTGTTGATAAACAGGCAGTTGATAACGGCCTTCCAGTTGCCTGCAAAATTTTAACATGCGCGGCGTAATAGGATTGTCGGAGCCGTCTGCCTGTTTGGAAATACCCACCACCAAACCAGCTGGTCGCCACTCCAGTATCAGTTTGCTGATGGTGTGCCAGTCGGGATTTTGATTGATCGAGCGAATAGTTTGCAATGGACTTGCTATTGCAGTGATGGTTTGACCGACCGCGGCGCCTATTTTTTTATTGCCGAAATCAAAGCCCAGATAAGTACCGTCATTGGTTTTTTTTAATAGGGGATCATGATTAACCATGTCCGGCCGCTGTAGTTAACTGATTAATATCAATACCAATTTGTCCAGCCGCGGCCTGCCAGCGCAAGTCGATCGGCGTATCAAATAGAACATGTTTACCATACGGGGTATTTAACCAGGCATTGTTCAAAATTTCCTGCTCTAATTGGCCTACACCCCATCCTGCATAACCTAAAGCTACCAGATACTGATCAGGACCTTTCCCCATTGCAATAGCCTCAATCACATCGCGCGATGTCGTCAAGGAAATTGACTCAGAAACGAGCATCGTAGCATCCCAGTTTCCGCCGGTCGGGTGCAGTACGAAACCGCGCTCCTGTTGCACGGGTCCTCCTGAAAAAACAGGAGCTTCCGCAGCATTAAGCGAAGTCACGTGTATATTCATTTGTTTAAAAATCTCGCCCAGTTTCATCTCTGTTGACCTGTTAATAACAATGCCTAAAGCCCCTTCTTCATTGTGTTGGCACAAGTAGGTAACGGTATGGAAAAAATTAGGGTCTGCCAGGTTAGGCATGGCTATAATAAACTGGTTATTTAAGTAAGTGGATTGATTCATATGCCTTAGTATCGAAGGTTATGGTTGGCTCAGCAACGGTTATCGTGTGACCAGACCTGATTCATCAGAGAATTTCCAGATCCGGGTAATCACCAAAACATCAAGTTCTTTTCGCAAATCCAGGGGCAAAGGTGCAAATGGCGCACTCATGCGGACTATATTTTTAGCTGCCTCATCCAGGGCGGGATTTCCAGAAGATCTGTTTATCCGAATACTATATATATTACCATCAGCTTTAATACCTACATCCATCGTTAAAGTTCCCGAGAAATTTTTCTTGGCAGCTACCTCCGGATAATTCAGATTACCCATTCGCTCTACTTTATTTTCCCAGTCCTTTATATATTGGGCTGCCAAATATTTATGGGCGCTTACCGAATCAACAAACTTGATTTTTGTTTTATCCTCGCTGAGTCGATTTTGTCTGATTTCCGTACCCAATTGTGCAATTTGCTGCTGTAATGACTCTGCCGTTATCTGCGGTAGTTTTTTAGGTTGACTGACCACGGCTGGCTTATTGGCAACAACAATCTTCTTTTCAGACTTTTGCCGGGTTATTAATTTTGGAGCGGCTTTGGGCTTAGTTTCTTCGGGTGCGATCTTTTTATTGATTTGTCTGATTTGTTTATTACTTTGGCTAGGTAGTTGTTGTTTTGGGGGTTTGGGTTTCCTGGCCTGATCACCCGCGCCTATTTGATTTTCTTGCGCTAAAAATTTTGTTTGTTCAGGGACTTTTTTTGCAGGTGTATTGACCAGCGTAATATCTATAGATCTATTAATCTTCCCAGCTTGGGGGGCCGTGAAGTTTATTCCCAATACCAGAATAACATGAACAATGGCAGCTACAAATAAGGCTACTAACAGTGAATCGCCACTGGATAAAGATGCAGGCTGCTCGAGCATTGTGTAATTTGACATATTTATTGAAGGGTGTTCTCAATATGATCCATCAGCAGGGCGGCGATATTGAGCCCGAATTGCTTGTCCAGCTCCTGAACGCAAGTCGGGCTGGTGACATTAATTTCGGTCAACGTATCACCTATGACATCAAGTCCGGCAAAAATCAGACCTTTTTCGCGTAATGTTGGTCCTACCTGGCTGGCAATCCACCAATCTTTTTCGGTTAATTTCCGGCCTTCCGCTCGTCCTCCCGCAGCCAGATTTCCTCGGGTTTCACCCTGTGCGGGAATACGCGCAAGAGCATAGGGAACCGCTTCACCATTGACCATTAAAATACGTTTATCGCCGTCTTTAATCTCAGGCAAATATTTTTGCGCCATCACATAGCGGCTGTTGTACTGCGTCATTG
This sequence comes from Methylococcaceae bacterium, assembly GCA_049286765.1. Lineage (GTDB taxonomy): Bacteria > Pseudomonadota > Gammaproteobacteria > Methylococcales > Methylomonadaceae > JAGXGJ01. Next base: position 2,051 of record JBAQEN010000135.1, on the reverse strand, counting down.
TTTCCAGAATTACACTAAGATTAGGGTCACTTTGGCGCAAATGAAAAATAGAGGTTCCCCCCATTCCATCCAGTGGCTTTAAAATAATTTCCCCCTGTTCCTTTAGGAAATTCCTTATCCTTGCGGGCTCTCTGGCGACCAGGGTTTCCGCACAGCATTGTGGAAACCACGCGGTAAAAAGCTTTTCATTGGCATCCCGCAATGATTGCGGCTTGTTAACAACATAGACCCCCATACTTTCGGCGCGTTCCAATAAATAGGTAGCATAGATATATTCCTGATCAAAAGGTGGATCCTTGCGCATCATAATAACATCCAGTTGATCGAGTGGAATATCCTGCTCGGAATTAAACTGGTGCCAGCGCTGTTCATTTCTCTGCACATTCAATGTCCGGGTTCTGGCATAAGCCCTGCCATTTCTTAGAAACAAATCATTAAGTTCCATATAATGCAGTTCCCAGCCCCTGGCCTGGGCTTCGAGTAACATGGCAAAACTGGTGTCTTTTTTAATGTTGATATGGCCAATGGGATCCATGACCATGCCGAGCTTTATAGGCATTATTGTTCCGTTATATTTAGTTGAAAAGGTGCGCCGAATTTATTCAGGGCAATTGTGCAATACTTTGCAATCGCAAATTCATATGCAAATCCGCAGATTATTAAGTCTCAATAAATTAGCGTCTACACATTCAAATGTTGTATTTTTAACAAATCAATCACTTATAATTTTTAATCTAAATACCCTGGGGTTTATTTTATAGATTGTTATTTACCTTGAAAAGAAATTTTGGTATAAAGATCGGCTAACTTTTGAATTTAGGCACACCAAGAGGTTTATTATGTCCAGAGTATGTCAAGTAACAGGTAAACAACCCGTTACAGGTAACAACGTATCACACGCAAACAACAGAACCAAAAGACGTTTTCTTCCGAACCTGCAGCATCACAGATTCTGGGTGGAAAGCGAAAACCGTTGGGTACGTCTTAGAGTATCCACAAAAGCAATGCGAATCATTGATAAAAGAGGCATAGACGCCGTTCTGGCGGATTTGCGTAAAAGCGGCACCAAAGTTTAAGGAGACAAGAAAATGCGCGATAAAATTAAATTGATTTCTAGCGAAGGCACGGGCCATTTTTATACCACAACTAAAAACAAGCGCACAATGCCTGAAAAAATGGAGATCAAAAAATTTGATCCCGTTGTTCGCAAACATGTTATTTACAAAGAAGCTAAAATTAAATAACCATCGGATTTTAAAAACTTCTTTGATTAGGTGCTTAGTAAAACCACAGCTGATCCAGTTTGTGGTTTTGCCAACTGCATCCGGCGTTCGCTTATCATAAGACAAATACCCCATCGCCTTCTCATCCTGCTGTTTTAAGAAATCCTGCTTTAACCTGAGTATCGGCATAGTAAGCAAGGCTGCATAATTACAGAAAAAACCGGAAAAGTCAGATGTAATCAATATGCAGTGGCGGACACTGTTTTGTTCATGATCTGGTATGTAGCAAATAGTTTAGGCGCTTTGACGATTTCCTGCGAGAAATACACCCGCAAACTGGCTATTTGTCCATTTTCTACGTTGTAATAATAGGTAGATGCCTGTTACGCGTCTATTTATATATATCGGCGACTGCTTCTGCATTGCTTTTCTTCTGCATCCTCTCGCGGCCGTTGAAAATGAAAAAATCCTGCTCAATTAGGGTATATTCATCCATCGATATCGCCTTAATTTATTATCTTACCTGAGGTTTTTAATGTCTTTCGAACAGCTCGGTTTAACCGCTGAACTCCTTAAAGCAGTCGCTGAACAAGGCTACATCACACCCACGCCTGTGCAGAAAAAGGCTATTCCACTTATTCTTGAAGGCCGGGATGTGCTGGCTGGCGCTCAGACAGGTACAGGAAAAACCGCCAGTTTCACCTTGCCGCTATTGCAGCGCCTGGCTAAAAACAGCGATCCGCACCAAAAGCCGCGACGGGTTCGCGCACTCATTTTAGTACCAACACGAGAATTGGCGGCGCAAGTCTATGAAAGCGTACTAACTTA
>JBAQEN010000134.1:0-5094 GCA_049286765.1 Methylococcaceae bacterium | reverse complement strand
GTACCGCGCTGCACTCCCGGCGGCGACCGACGCTAAAATTTTCTGGGCTGACGCGCCGCACAGGGTATATTTCGACCCAGCTGTCCGTCACCGCAATCAGTTGCTGGTGTTCCTGCCGGGAACGGGGGGTCTTAATGTCGGACCGCCGCGCGAGTTCAGCATGACGGCTGCGGAGCTGGGTTATCATGTGATAGAGCTCGCTTATCCGAATGCAATATCGGCGACGTTGTGCTGGAAAGAGGTTAATTCAGACTGTTTTGAGAGCTTTCGCTGGGAAATCATCGATGGACGCGATATTTCTCCGCTGATTGCAATCGGTCGAGCCGATAGCATCGAGAATAGACTGGAAAAGCTGTTGCATTGGCTGAAGGTTCAGGAATCCGGCAAGGGTTGGGACGGTTTCCTCGCTCCTGCGGGTGGCGTGGCTTGGGAAAAGGTAGCATTGGCGGGACAGTCGCAGGGCGGCGGCCATGCAGCATTAATTGCACGTGAGCACAAGGTGGCGCGGGTATTGATGCTCAGTGCGCCCAAGGACTATAACCGGCAATTGCACAAGCCGGCGCCGTGGTACCGGCAGGGACAAACGCCGGTGCAACGTTTCTTTGCGTTCGCCCATACACGCGATAAACAGGGCTGTACCTTCTCGCAACAGCTTGAGATTTTTCGAGTCATGGGTATGGCAAGCAAACCCGTAATTGTTGACGGAGCGGCGCCGCCTTTTGGCGGCGCACAGATCCTGCTGACAAACTACCTCGGTCGCAAGATTTCTTCGGTCCAGGCGCATGTCGCCGGCATTTCAAACGGTTTGCGCGATGCCTCAGGCAACCCGCTATTTAAGCCGGTCTGGACTTACATGCTCACTGCCGGTGACTAGGTCGTGTGCAGGTTAGCCTCCGGTTTTACTAGCTGATTGCGCCGGTATAAAATTACGCTGTTCAATTTATTAAAAGCAAGTATAGTGTTTGCGGTTCATTGCTGGTTTTCAAAATCTCTTCTTCCCGGCTCTTTGCGATTGCTGAGGGGATGAAATTGCCAACAATGAAGTGCGATGACTCTATTCGCTGATGCTCTGAATAATTACAAAACTTGATGATCATTGGATTAGGAGATGTAAGTGCAGTTGTACTATGACCAAAATGAAGATCGCATTCTTTTAAAATTGGATACAAGCGATAAAGTGGTAGCGAGTTGGTTAACGCGCCGGCAATGCCTCTTTTTGATACAGAAGGGGCGGGAATCACAAAGCAGGCATTTTGAAAAGCTGACAAATAATAGGCCTACTGGCAACATACAAAGCAAAAAGAAGCTAACCGCTATGAAAGAAAAAGTGAGCGCTATTGTGAAATATGCTGACCAGGCAAGTACAACAAAAAAACTGAAATGCGCGATTAGCAATAATGCGATAAAAATAAGCTTTGCAACGGATGACAGCGATGCGAATATCAACTTGCAATTAAAAGATGGAGACTTGCAAGAGTTTATCGATTCGTTAACGAAGCTTTCGGTCAGAGCCAATTGGGGATTGACTGAAGCGCTTGAGCGCATGGAAAGGGAAAAGCAAAGTGACAAAATCAAAAAAACAATACATTAAGCTGAGTTAATTATATTTCTCCAGCGCCAATGATGACAATAAATTGACTTAATGGGGAATAGTCATACAAAATACGCAGTTTAGATTCGAAATATAGCCTTAAATCGCATGGATAATAGCGTTTCTTCCCAAAAAAGTTTGGTCTCTGTTCGAAATTTGTCATTTTCTCGCGGCGATAAGAAAATATTTGACGATATTTCCCTGGATTTCGAACGCGGCAAGATTACTGCGATTATGGGGCCTAGCGGCACGGGCAAAACCACCTTGTTAAAATTAATAGGTGGACAATTGTATCCCGGGCAGGGTTCAGTTACCGTAGATGGACTAAATGTCCACCAGTTGCGCCGGGCAGACTTGTATAATTTGCGCAAGCGTATGGGTATGTTGTTTCAAAGCGGCGCTTTATTAACCGACATGAGTGTCTACGATAATGTCGCTTTCCCGTTACGGGAACATACCCATTTGCCTGAGTCGATGATTCGCACGCTGGTATTGATGAAGCTGCAAGCAGTTGGCTTGAGAGGCGCTCGTAATCTGATGCCTAACGAACTTTCCGGTGGCATGGCCAGGCGTATTGCTTTGGCCAGGGCGATTGCCCTGGATCCAATGATGATCCTGTACGATGAGCCGTTTACCGGGCAAGATCCTATTTCCATGGGCGCACTGGTGCATCTTATCAAATCTTTGAATAATATCCTCGGCTTAACCAGCATAATTGTTTCTCATGATGTGCATGAAACATCGGCTATTGCAGATTATATTTACGTGATTTCAGACGGCAAAATCATTGACCATGGGACATCTAAACAGATCCAGCACTCGACATCAGAATGGGTGCAACAGTTTATGACCGGTGCGGCTGATGGCCCGGTGCATTTTCACTATCCCGCAAAAGATTATGTTGATGACCTGTTGTCATCCGGAAAACGTTATTAATAATCAGATTAAAATGATTCAATTTCTACAGTATTTGGGTAAAAGTACGCGCACCAGTTTTACCAAACTGGGACGAGGTACCTACTTCCTGCTCCAGATTATTTCCGGCATATTTAGCGTATTACCCCGGCCCAGATTACTGCTTAACCAGATGTATTCTGTTGGCGTGTTATCCTTTTTGATCATCACTATTTCCGGATTGTTTGTGGGTATGGTTTTAGGCTTGCAAGGCTACTATACACTTTCTGATTTTGGCGCGGAAGAAACGCTGGGAGTTATGGTTGCAGCTTCCTTAGTCAGAGAACTGGGGCCAGTGGTTTCAGCCCTGCTGTTTGCAGGCAGGGCGGGTTCGGCTTTAACGGCGGAAATTGGCCTGATGAAAGCGACAGAACAGCTATCCGGCATGGAAATGATGGCTGTTGATCCGGTTAAACGTATTATTTCTCCACGCTTTTTAGCCGGATTAATATCAATGCCCTTACTGGCTGCACTATTCAGCGCAGTGGGCATTATTGGTGGACAAATAGTGGGTTCAGGATTGTTAGGCGTTGACCAAGGCGCGTATTGGTCCCAAATGCAGGCAAATATAGATTTTCAGGACGACATTATCAATGGTGTTGTTAAAAGTTTCGTGTTTGGTTTTATAACATCCTGGATAGCCCTGTTTGAAGGTTATGACGCCATCCCCACTTCTGAAGGGGTCAGCAGGGCTACCACGCGTACCGTAGTCAATTCAGCTTTTAGTATCTTGGGTCTTGATTTCATCCTGACCGCACTCATGTTTGGAGACGATTAACATGCAGCACACCAGTACTCAGGACACACTTGTCGGACTTTTTGTCGCTTCAGGAATTGTTGGCCTGTTTTTTCTTGCCTTGCAAGTCAGTAATTTAAGCTCTTTTGTTGAGGAGGATAGTTATACTATTACCGCACGGTTTGAAAATTCCGGCGGACTGAAGATTAAATCTCCTGTTTCTGCGGCGGGTGTTAAAATCGGCAAGGTCAATAATATTATCTTTGACCCTAAAACCTATGAATCAGTTGTGCAGATGAGCATTTATTCCCGGTACAACACATTACCGGATGATACGACAGCCAGTATTTTCACTGCCGGCCTGTTAGGTGAGCAGTACGTCAATCTGGAGCCAGGCGGTTCGGATGTTTTTTTACAGAACGATGGCAAGATTGAAATCACCCAATCGGCTATCATTCTCGAAAAAGCAATAGGTCAGTTCCTGTTTAAGTCTGCGGAAGAAAAGAAGTGAGTAAACTGAACATTATTGATCAGGGTGGGGGGCGCTTTGTTGTCGATGGGGATTTAACTTTTGCAACTATCGACAAGCAGACGGTAAAATCTTTTGCTTTTTTAAAGGCATCTAAACATATTACTATTGACCTAGGCAGCGTTTCTTGTACGGATAGCGCGGGATTAGCGTTAATGATTGAATGGATAAAATATACCCGCCACAATAGAGCGCACATAGCTTTCAAAAATATCCCCGAGCAACTGCTTAACCTTGCCAGACTCAGCGGTTTTGATAAAACCAGCCATTTTGCAACGCAAACTGAAGGGGTTCAAAAACCTGATCCTTTGCCTTTTACATAGACACTCTAAAATACTCTGTATGGATAAACTAATTATTACCGGTGGCGCACAACTTTCTGGAGAATTGCGTATCTCCGGCGCTAAAAACGCGGCCCTGCCCATTCTGGCTGCAACGCTGCTTTCGACAAAACCCGTTAGCGTTGGCAACATTCCCCACTTGCATGACATTACCACAACAATGGAATTATTGGGGCGTATGGGTGTGCGTCTGCTTGTGGATGAGAAAATGAATATAGAAGTCGATAGCAGCACAATCAATAGCTATGTTGCGCCCTACGAGCTGGTGAGAACTATGCGCGCATCCATATTGGTATTGGGGCCTTTATTGGCGCGATTTGGCGAGGCTCATGTGTCATTACCCGGCGGTTGTGCCATCGGCACACGTCCGGTTGATATTCACCTTAATGGTTTGATCAAGATGGGCGCGACTGTTACCGTCGAAGGCGGTTTTATTCATGCCAAAGCTAGTCGGCTTAAAGGCTGCCGCCTGGTGCTTGAACAAATTACAGTTACCGGTACCGAAAATTTATTGATGGCCGCTACCCTGGCGGAGGGGACTACGATTATTGAAAATGCCGCTAAAGAACCTGAGGTTACAGATTTAGCCTATTTTCTGAATGCAATGGGCGCTAATATTTCCGGCATGGGTACGGATATCCTGGTGATTGAGGGTGTTGAAAAATTGGGCGTAAATGATCTGCACTATGACATCCTTCCAGACAGAATCGAAACCGGCACTTACCTGATTGCGGCGGCTATTACCGGCGGTAAAGTCAAACTTAAAAGCACCCGTCCTGATATTCTGGATGCTGTTCTGGAGAAATTAACTGAAGCGGGCGCTGAAATCACAACAGGCGAAGACTGGATTCAACTGGATATGCACGGAAAAAAACCTAAGGCAGTTTCTCTTCGCACAGCGCCATATCCCGCCTTCCCAACGGATATGCAGGCTCAGTTTATC
>JBAQEN010000133.1:0-4306 GCA_049286765.1 Methylococcaceae bacterium | reverse complement strand
GGGTTATGCGGTGAAATCGATTGTTGCAAGGCCGACGTTGCGACCGGATCAGCTTTTAACGCATTGACCGGATTAACCCAATCCAAGGCATGCAGATGATAAAAATGCACCAGGTGGTCATGCGCTTGCAAGTTAAGCTGCATGATATTGCGGATGGAATTAGCGTTTTCAGGAATTTTGATTTTTAAGGCGTCTTCCACGGCACGCACCGACGTTAAGGCATGGGTGCCGGTGCAGACGCCACAGATGCGTTGCACAAAAGCCCAGGCGTCACGCGGGTCACGGCCTTTCAAGATAACTTCCAAACCACGCCACATAGTGCCGCTGGATACAGCATTGCGGATGATGTTGTCGTCGTCGATATTCACTTCACAACGCATGTGGCCTTCGATACGGGTAACCGGATCGACCACGACGCGCCTGCCGGCGTCATTCAAATGAAAACCATTGGGGGTGTTGAACTCTGTCATTATTGTTCTGCTCCTGGTTGTTTGGCATCAGCTTGTTTAGCTCGATTCAGCGCGGTCAATCCGGCATGTGCAGCAATGCCGGCGCCCACTACTGCTGCCGCAGTACCGCCGACTTTATCGGCATTGGCCTCGATACCAAATTGGTTAATGTCGGTAAGACGCTCGTAAAAACTGCCCTTATCCCAGAAACCGTCCTCGGAACAGCCGATACAGCCGTGACCGGCTTGAATCGGGAATGACGTCCCTTCGTTCCAACGCACCGTGGAGCAAGCATTATAAGTGGTCGGCCCTTTGCAGCCCATTTTGTACAGGCAATGGCCTTGGCGGGCAGCATCATCATCCCAATGTTCAACAAATTGACCGGCATCAAAATGCGGCCGTCTGTAGCATTTGTCATGAATGCGCTGACTGTAGAACATTTGCGGACGGCCTTGTTTATCCAAAGTCGGCAGCTTGTCAAATGTTAACAGGTAAGCCACTACCGCCGTCATTACTTCGGCAATCGGCGGACAACCGGGGACTTTAATAATGGGTTTATCAGCTAGTCCTGGCACTTTATGCACTGGAGTAGCACGGGTTGGATTCGGTTTGGCGGCCTGTACGCATCCCCAAGACGCGCAAGATCCCCAGGAAATAATAGCTTTACAGCTTTCCGCAGCATATTTGAGCTGTTCTACAAACGGCTTACCGCCGATGATACAGAACATGCCGTCCTCAGCCAGCGGCGGATTGCCTTCCACAGCCAGAATATAATTACCTTTGTATTTTTCAACGATTTCAGTGACGATGGCTTCGGCATTATGACCGGCAGCCGCCATGATAGTATCGTCGTAATCCAGCGACAGCATGGAAAGAATCACGTCTTTAGCCAACGGATGGCCGGATCGGATAAACGATTCCGAGCAGCAAGTGCATTCCAAGCCATGCAACCACAGTACCGGAATGCGCGGCTTGGTCTCCATCGCATAAGCGATTTTAGGTACAAAAGACGGTGCAAGTCCTAACGACGCAGCGGTCAAGCTGCAAAACTTGAGAAAACTGCGGCGGGTGATGCCTTGCTTACGCATGACATCGTAAAAGGTTTCATTCATTCAGGAACTCCTCGCGTTGTGATCGGTTACTTGAAAAAATACAGTGCACAGTCCCACTAACTGGTGTTCATGAACATTTTCAAGTATCGCGTTTCCAACACATTTTCTCTTGATGAAGGTAAAACTAGTTAACATACAAAAGACGGGGTACGGCGTGATCACTTTATCTGGTAGTTTCGCAGTTATTTGGAAGCGCTAAGTATTTATTTCGCCAACGCAGTGCCCGGAGCTTTTCTGCGTTAACCAGAAAAATCACAGCAAAACTTATGCCGAATCAACCTCCGGATAAAAACCCTTATAAAAGTATGGAAAAAACACCTGAAGACAACATGAACAAACAATGGATTGTAGGTTAGGAAACAAATACAACAAAAGCTATCGAAAAATGGTGAAAAGCTTACAATAAATCTGAATTTGCCAATGTTGCGTTATGAGGTGCTGCTAAGATGGTTAGTTTTTCAATTTCAGCGATATCGAGTTTGATAGAAGAAGTAATAAACCAACTCACGAAAGCATGCTTTAGTAAAATGCTAAATTTGAAAAAACAGGGTATGCATCCGTTCTTGATTTCAGAGTTTTCAATATGTAATGGCGTAAAACGTATGCCATTATGTAACAAATGGAAAGACAAAATTTCGGGGCTTTGTGACCTTAGAAACGAGCTTGTACATCGTGGAAGCAGATAGATAAAAACATGGCCAAAATCATTAAAAGGCAACCGAGACTTGGTAACGGTTATCGATTCGCGGCCAACGTCACGGTGGCGTATTCATCGAATGCCTTGGTTTCTGGAACAAAGACCGGCAACTCGGACAGCAATTCACACCGAACGTTTTTGGCATTCACTTGTGGGATGCCGCCAATAGCAAGAGGCCGTCCAGCCTTCAAGATGACGGCCAAACCACTTACGCCTCGACTGCGAAAGCCCCCCGGACTTGCGGTCATGTGGAGGTTTTACCTAAACTATGTCAGTCCCCACTTCATTTCCAGCGTACATTATGAAATCAGCAGCCAAAATCATTACCGGCTTGGCCTTGACAGGATTGCTCGGCGCATGCTCCGGGCACAAGCCCGCCATCACCACGGCCAGCACCCCCATCGTCAAACCCCAAGCCCAAGCCAACCGGAAAATATATTACATCCCGCCTCCCATGCTACCCGGCCAATGGACTTTGGAGGATATTCTGCAAGCTTACGGCGCATACGTAAAGGGCAAACTCAACTACTATTTCGCCAAGGCCAAGGTGTCCTACCCTCCCCGGGAAATCATCTTCATCGCCTTGAAACAGGAAAAGAAACTGGAACTATGGGCCAGGGACAGCGGCGAGTTCCGCTTCATCCGCGACTATTACATCCTGGCCGCCAGCGGCGTGTCCGGCCCCAAATTGCGCCAAGGCGACAGGCAGGTGCCGGAAGGCATTTACCGCATCGCGGGGCTCAATCCCAACAGCCATTACCACTTGTCATTGAAACTAAATTACCCCAACGAATTCGACCTCTTCCATGCCGGGCAGGAGGGGCGCGCTAATCCGGGATCGGATATTTTCATCCATGGCAAAACCGCCTCCATCGGTTGCCTGGCCATGGGCGATAAAGCGATAGAGGAACTTTTCGTCCTCACCGCGCAGGTGGGCGCCGAAAATGTGAAAGTCGTGATTGCTCCGCACGACCCCAGGACCTACCCTCTGGAGGCTGACTCCGAAGAGCTTCCGGAATGGACCCCGGAGCTTTATTCGATCATCTCCCGGGAAATTAAAGCCCTGTCACCTGTGGTGAAGACAGCAAAAACCACCAAGACTGGATGTTGCTAGACGGCCTCACAGGGAAAGCGGTACTGTCGCCTTATTCAAGCCTCAATCGACAAACGCCGGATCAGGCTTATATCAATCTGTTACCAATGGACAAAATGGCAGCGTAATTATCGGCAGGAATTTCACTTAAATATTAATGGCTGCTGTTCAAGGCTTTGGGGCCGCCTCTCTGACAAGTAGGATCGAATCCCACTATGGTAAGGATAGATGTTTGCTTCGATTCGAATTGGACTGTTGGGATCGGCAAAAATCGGCCAGGAAGAAACATTCGCCCGTTTCCAGTGAACGGCTGGTTAACTTTGAAAGCGGTAATTCAGAGACCGGTCGCTAGTGATCGGTTGCCAAGCACCCTATGAACGGTAATGAACCAAGCTAACCTGCGCGACGATCAAGAGCGTCTGGAGCAGCGCATGGTTGGGCGAGAGTATATAAATACGGTCCTGCTTATATAACGTTGTAGTGGAGGATGTTGTAAACTACTACGACACCTTATCCATTTATGCTGTGGCAATCTTCGACAGGACGGAAATCAACCGCGCCGCCGAGTCTTGCACGTCCTTGATGATTTTTATGTCCGCCATTGCCTCGTCGATGAAGTGGTTGACGAGTTCAAGAGCTGAAACAAACGCTTTCCATTCCTTGGTATCGATCTGAAGCTTGTCCTTGTTCCGGTAAAGGATGAACTGCTTAACCCGGAGGTCGACCGCTTGATCGGAGAGTATTTTCGCCTCTTGCGTCCTATTAGCGCGTGTCGCGAGGACTGAAATTGTTTCCAGGTTTCTCGTAGTACTCTCCAACTTGGAAAGCTGGCGCTCGATTTGATCTATTGAGCTGGTTTCATTAGTCATCAATTATTCTCCCTTAGTATTTGAAATAGCAACAAAATCGTTGTTTCCACCCTTACGGGTCGGCCGCAGTTAGCGAAGAATGTTGC
>JBAQEN010000132.1:0-2249 GCA_049286765.1 Methylococcaceae bacterium | reverse complement strand
TAACCGCTTCAATAGTACCTGCGACGCAAACGAGACAGCATTTTGTAAAGTAGTTTCAGGGAAATTTTCTCCATCTTTTGAGCATAACTCTTCCAGAACTGCCAAGAAACCCGGGTCAACCTCAATTGTCTGATCCAGATGGGTATAGAGCATATTTTTTGATTTGTTCAGGTCAATCTGCCTCTGTAAGGCAACATCCAATTTATTCATATATGCTCTCCTACAGTTCAACGGCGTCGCAAACATTCACTCGGAAAGCGAATTTTCAACCGCCACCAACCGACGTTTTGATAAACGTGCATGTTTGACCAGCATATTTTATCCCTTCCTATCAATTCATGCTTGCCAACAAACTTTCAGAGCAACCCAAAGAAAAGTATTGACAAAGCCAATCAAACGCGGTATTATTATCGCATATTTACGATATAATAATATGACCCACGACAATAAATCCATACCTGAAGCATGTTGTACGCTCGATGTCTCAGGCTTTGATCAGAAGCGGCTGCTCGCCATGTTCAAAGCACTGGGGAATCCTGTGCGCTTTGAGATCATGAAATTCCTGGTGACTCATCCGGGTAGCATCACAGGAGAAATAGTGGATTATCTTCCTATCGCACAAGCAACGACTTCGCAGCACCTTGCAGTTCTGCGCGAGGCTGGCTGGATCGAAGGAATCGTGGAAGGACCGGCAGTGAATTATCATCTCAATGAAGAGGCAATACTATGGTTTCGATCAAAAATTAATCACATTTTTTAGTTTGCTGTGACTACAAAAAAACTGGCCGGAGGCCATTTTTTTAGGCACATTATATCGTAAAAATACGATAATAATATGATGCCATGCCGTAAAACTGACTGCAAATTCAAATTAGACATAAATGAGGAGACTTAATCATGTTAACCCAAATCGATATATTGGTACATCTTCAGCATCAAAAGGATTTACTGCGCGAGGCCGAGCAGGAGCGTTTGGCACGACTCGCGGTATCTACCCAACCTACCAGCAAGGCGGGAATGAAGACGAAGTTTCATAAGAACACTCAATTTGTAGAAGCTCCCTATTATGAACCAGCCAGCATTGCTTGCTGCATCGCATAAATAAAAACAAAGGATAATGAAATGACAACTCTGATTGATCTTTTATTGAAAACGCTCTCACAAGTTTGGGATACTCTGTCGATCAACTGGCCTTTCCTGGTGGCGAGCGCCGTAATCACGGGTGTGCTGAAAGTTTACGTGGATCAAGATCGCATCGCGGCTTTCCTTCAACGCAACCGCAAATCTGGCGTACTGATTTCAACTGGCGTTGCAGTCACTACGCCATTATGTTCGTGCGGCACAACTGCGGTCATCCTTGGCATGATGGCAGGAAGCATGCCTTGGGCACCAATCGTGGCATTCATGGTGGCTTCACCGCTGACTTCGCCGCAGGAGCTGGTGTTCAGCGCCGGTCTGTTTGGCTGGCCTTTCGCGCTGGCATTCTTTATTGCATCTATCTTGCTGGGGCTCACAGGCGGCGCGGTGGCGTATATCCTTGAAACGCGCGGCTGGCTGGCAAATCAAGCGCATTTTAAACCGATTTCTGGCGCATCTGGAGTAGTTGCACAAAAACAAATAACACAAACCACCTCCTTGAAAGCTTCCTGGCGAAATCTCATTAAGGAAACCTTTGTCGCGGCTCTCCGTTTGGCTGTCTTCTTTCTTGCCTTCGCGTTCATTGGCTATTTTCTGAACAACCTTGTCCCTTCCTCCTGGGTCTCTGCCGCGTTTGGCGAAGGGCATATCTATGGTGTGCCGCTGGCTGCCGCGCTTGGCATCCCCTTCTATTTCAACACCGAAGCGTCCATGCCGCTTGCGCGCGCTTTATTGGATGCAGGCATGAGTCATGGCGCGGTGCTGGCTTTTCTGATTACAGGCGCAGGCACATCCATCGGCGCAATCGTGGGCGCGCTAGCCATTGCAAAATGGCGCGTGGTTGGATTGGTCATCGGCGTGCTGTTCGCCGGCGCGATTGTTTTGGGTTACGTCTATAACGCCTTGCTGGCTTTTGGAATCTTATGAAAACAAAAAGCGAAATTCAAATTAAGGAGAAAATCCATGTCTGACCAAAACCCATTCGTCAAACTCATTAAAAAATCTGTCGGTTTGCCGGCTGGAAAATCCGGTTGCTGCGGAGGTGTCGCTTCTCAGGAAACTGTGAATCAACGCGGCGGGAGTGCCGCCCTAAAGGATTTGCAAGACAACAC
>JBAQEN010000131.1:0-4725 GCA_049286765.1 Methylococcaceae bacterium | reverse complement strand
CCAGTGTCGGCACCAGCATATCCAGGTCATGGCCGTCAATCGGGCCAATATAATTAAAACCGAGTTCTTCGAACAAGGTGCCCGGCACGATCATGCCTTTCATGTGTTCTTCGGTTCTACGCGCCAGCTCCCAGACACTGGGCATTTTACTCAAGACCTTCCTGCTTTCCTCGCGTACCGAGGAATACAGTTTGCTGGATAATATCTTGGTCAGATAATTATTCATCGCCCCGACTGGCGGTGAAATCGACATGTCGTTATCGTTCAGGATCACCAGCAGATTGGCATCTATAGCACCCGCATGATTCATCGCCTCATAAGCCATGCCGCCGGTAATGCTGCCATCGCCGATAATGGCTACCATTTGTTTGTCTTCGCCCTTCAGTTCCGATGCTATCGCCATTCCCAGCGCCGCGCTGATTGAGGTGCTGGAATGACCAACGCCAAAGGCATCGTATTCGCTTTCCGCACGGCTGGGAAAGGCCGATACGCCATGCAGGGTGCGAATAGTAGTCATCCGTTCCTTGCGGCCGGTCAGAATCTTGTGCGGATAGGCCTGATGACCAACATCCCAGACCAGCTGGTCAGACGGGGTGTCGAATACATAATGCAACGCAATGGTCAGCTCGACCGTGCCCAAGCCCGCCGAAAAGTGGCCGCCGGAAATACTCACGGTATGGGTTAAATACTCACGCAACTCTTTCGCCAAGGGCTTGAGCTGCTCTTTCTTGAGTTTGCGAACATCGGCGGGACTGTTGATGATATCTAATATGGGATAACTCCCTGATTTATTCATGTATAAGTCGATTCCTTGAGTCGCCACAATATTATCTGGCATCCCATCTTTTAGAGTGTAGACCGTTATAATTTTTAAAAATAGACGATCTGGAAAGGTTACGGGTAACTAATAAGAAGTGACTGATTTCTTATGAAACCGCCAATTATCAAGATTGACTCCAGAGTAATCAGGATAATTATCAGTGGCTCCTCTGAATAATGTAAAGGGATAAGTCGCGTAATAAATCGGCTTCTTTGCCAAAAATGCTTAGACTGTCCAGCGCCTTCTCATGAAGTTCCTGCGCTTTTTGTTTGGCCCCGGCCAAACCTAAAAGGGCAGGATAAGTTGGTTTATCGTTATCCTTGTCTTTGCCCTGGGTTTTGCCTAACGTAGCGGTGTCGCTTTCTTCGTCCAGAATGTCATCTTTAACCTGAAAGGATAAACCTATACATTTGGCATAGTGGTCCAGTTTTGTCGCCACAGTCGAGTCTATATCGGCTTTTGCAAGAGTCGCCATATTGACACTGGCGCGGATTAAAGCACCCGTTTTATGAATATGCATGTTTTCCAGTTCAGGCAGATTTAATTTCGTGCCTACCGATTGCAAATCAATTGCCTGACCGCCTACCATGCCCTGAGAGCCACTAGCCTTGGCTAAAGCAATAATCATTTTTAATCGGCCTTCAGCATTCGCTGTGATGCTGGGATCATGAGCCAATATTTCAAACGCCAAAGCCTGTAGCGCATCTCCCGCTAAAATAGCGGTGGCTTCATCAAAAGCAACATGGCAGGTCGCTTTCCCCCGCCTAAGATCATCATCGTCCATAGCAGGAAGATCATCATGTATCAAGGAATAGACATGAATAAATTCAACAGCACAAGCCGGGGCGTCCAGAGCCTCCGGGGCAATACCCAGCGTTTTCCCGGTGCAATAAGTCAGCATGGGGCGCATACGCTTACCGCCATCAAGCACGCTGTAACGCATCGCCTGATGAAGTTTTTGCGGCAGCAATTTATCGCTGGGAAGACGATCTTCCAAAGCCTTTTCGACCCGGTTTTGACAGAAGCTAAGGTATTCTTTTAAAGCATTACTCATCGGTAAAGGGCTCCAGGGTTTGAGTGCCGTTTTTTTCTATCAGAATCTGAACTTTCTGTTCGGCCTCCTGCAAGGCTTTTTGACAGGTCCGGGTAAGGTTGACTCCGCGTTCAAAAGACTTTAATGACTCCTCCAGTGAAATGTCGCCTTGCTCTAGTTGGCTAACCAACTGTTCAAGTTCTGCGAGTGAGTCTTCAAATAAAGTCGTACTTTTCTTTTTCGGCATGTGGATAAAAATGTGTAAATGATATGACTTACTGGTATCTCTAAAAGCGCTATATTTTACCCGTTCGGTATGAACGAATTACGTATTTTCAACAGATTGCGGCTCACGCTGCGTGCTTCGGCTTCACCCAGCAGAGCCTTGGTGAACCATGAATGCAATCATTTTTAGAGATCCCCTTATGCCGTCATTATATATGAAATTGGCTGGTGAGTTATTAGGAAGTATCATGCATCGAGATTGATTTTGTGGGTGGTGATAGCGATCCCTGACTGCTGATAATGGCGGTAGCGATGTCTACCCAACTCTTTGGCCTCTTCACTATTATCCAGTATTTCAATGATACGCTCCGCTAACTTGAAATTTTTCGGACATTGTGAGGACAAATTGATAATAATTTTTTGCCAAGGTTCAGGTGCATCTAATGAACCTATCAAAATGACTTTTGTAAAGTCGGGGATTTTGCCAATGTACAATTGATGCGGGATAAAACTTCCTGCCCGGAAAGTCCAAAGCAGGTCGTCTAAGTGTTCGCTTTGTTTGATAGAGTCAGTGAGCAGATAGCAAAAAAGACCGTTACGGTATGCTTTTTCTATCAGTTTACAAGCATATAGATATCGTTCCTGTACGGATTCAGACGGCAGTAAATAAAAACTGACTTCAGCCATACGCCCTGTTAATCAGATATTGGCTTAATAACGGTACCGGGCGCCCGGTTGCGCCTTTAGTTTGACCCGTACGCCACGCCGTGCCGGCAATATCGAGATGAGCCCAATGGTAATTTTCGGCAAACTGTGACAGAAAACAGGCTGCGGTAATAGTGCCTGCGTCTTTGCCACCGACATTAGCCAAATCGGCAAAGTTGGATTTAAGTTGCTCCTGGTATTCTTCCCACAAGGGCAAGCGCCACAGACTATCATTGGCGGTTTCAGCAGCAGCAAGCAAGTCATTGCATAATGCGTCATTATTACCGAGCAAACCGCTGGGCACACGGCCTAACGCCACTAGGCAAGCACCAGTCAAGGTTGCCATGTCTATAACGACATCCGGGTTAAATCTTTCCGCATACGTCAATGTATCACAAAGCAGTAAACGGCCTTCAGCATCTGTATTTAAAACTTCAATAGTTTTGCCGGACATGCTGGTTAAAATATCACCCGGTTTATTGGCATCACCATCAGGCATATTTTCCGATGACGGAATCAAACCGATAATATTCAGTGGCAACTGCATTTGTGCGGCGGCCTGCATTGTACCCAGAACCGTTGCACCGCCACACATATCGTATTTCATCTCATCCATGCCGGGCGCTTGTTTTAATGAAATGCCACCGGCATCAAAGGTCAGGCCTTTGCCAATTAATACGATAGGTTTGCTGTTTTTTTCGCCGCCTTGATAGCTCAGTGTAATCAATTTCGCAGGTTGGCGACTGCCGCGTGAAACCGATAACAAAGCCCCCATGCCTAACTTTTCCATGTCAGATTCTTCAAGGACAGTAATGTCAATACTGGGGTATTTTTTGCCTAGTTCCAGTGCTTGCTCGGCAAGGTAAGCTGGTGTACAGATGTTGCCGGGCAAATCAGCCAGCAGTTTTGTCAAATTTATGCCTTCGGCAATAGCCTTGCCTTGCGTTAGCCCGGTTTGTGCAAAACCCAGTTCAGATTCGGAAGCTGTTATACTGATTTTTTCAACCTTGCTGTCGGTTTCTTTATTCGTTTTGCAGACTGTGAATTGATAGACGGCATCATTAAAAACTTCGACGATTTGCCGGGTTTTCCATTGCTGGTCAGCCCCGATAACATCACATTCCGCAAGGGTACAGACAACTGATTTTATTTGAGTTTTTTTCAGGGCATTAATAGCGGCAAGAAGTGCTTTCCGGTAATCTTTGCCTGATAGGGGCTTGTGTTCACCCAAGCCGACTAACAAAATACGCTCAATAGAACTATTGGGGATAGCATTTATTAACACGGTTTCGCCATTTTTTCCGCTAATATCACCGCGGCTAACGATTTTGTTAATAAGTCCCTGCGTACTGTTGTTGATTGAACTTGCAGATGCACTGAGTTGTTGATCCAGGTAAACGCCTACAATAAGACAATCACATTGCAATATCTCCAGTGACGCGGTTTCTATAGCATAGTCCATAACTTAACTCATCAATTTGTTGAATAAAATACTTATCGCAATCGGCTGGCTAAATATGCCGCCACAGGATAAGCTGTTTTGCGTTAAATTATACAACCAATACCCATACTAAACAGCTATGGGGTATATTTATTCTTGACGTGCGAGGCCCATAGACGCCTCAACCTGCAAATACAACATCAAACCGCTTCATCAATCCGGCAATATCTTTTCTGTAAAGAACCTGAACAGGCAAACAAAAATCACCCGGTTTTAGGCCACGCTCCCGCAGAGACTCTACTTCGGTGTAAATAGTGTTAACCTCGTATATTTCCAGCGCCTTAAAAATGGCTGCTGTATCTTTCATGCCGATTTTTCCGGGATGCTGGCCATTTTTTAAATGAAATAAGCCATCATCGAGCAATAAGATAGAAACCTTTTGATCAAAAACAGCAGTGGTCAAAATAATATCCAGCATTTCCTGAACAAGGGCACCGCTAT
>JBAQEN010000130.1:0-8085 GCA_049286765.1 Methylococcaceae bacterium | reverse complement strand
CGCTGTTTGATGATAATCCGACGATGGTGTTCAATCTTAAGGAAGATGGCCGTATTTTATCGGTTAATCACACGGGCGCTAAACAACTGGGTTTGACAGTTGAAGAGTTGCAAGATTGTTTCATTTTTGATTTTATCCATCCTTTGGATTTAACCATTATGCAGGGTTTGTTTGAACATTGCATCGCAAGTCCATTATTTGTGCATAAACAGGGATTCAGGCTGGTTTCTCATGATGGATTGATTATTTGGGTCAGGGCTACCGCAAAATTAATTGAAAATGAGAATAAGCAAAGCAGTTTATTCGTTGTATGTGAAGATATAACAGAAACTCACACATTGAGTGATCAAATTGCTTATCAAGCCAGCCATGACGCCTTGACGGGACTTGCAAATCGCAGTGAATTCGATAGTTATATTAACGAATTGCTGACATTGGTTCATACGGATCACTCTGTGCATGCATTGTGTTATCTGGATCTGGATCAATTTAAAGTGATTAACGATACTTGCGGGCATTTGGCTGGAGATAAACTACTTAGACAATTGGGCGATTTGTTAAAAAAAAATGTACGGCGCCATGATTTAGTGGCTCGTCTAGGCGGCGACGAGTTTGGTATTTTGATGCATAACTGTTCGCTTGAAGAGGCGTTTCTAGCCTGCGAAAAAATACGTGACATGATCAGGGATTTTCATTTTGGCTGGGAAGATAAAAGTTTTACTGTCGGTGTAAGTATCGGTATTGCATTTATCAATGATGCAAGCGGCAATGCTGTGGATCCGCTTAATGAGGCTGATGCCGCTTGTTATGCAGCAAAGGATGAAGGCCGAAATCGAGTGCATGTTTTCCGTCCTGATGATGAAGCATTATCCTTAAGGCACGGAGAAATGCAATGGGTATCAAAAATACAGCAGGGGCTGGAACAAAATCGTTTTTGCCTTTACGGGCAGCCGATAGTTCCGCTTACCAACAATGATGAAGGTTTGCATTTTGAAACCCTGATTCGTTATCAGGATGATAAAGGTCAAATTATCCCGCCAGGGGCATTTTTGCCTGCTGCTGAACGTTATAACCTGGCTTCTGCACTGGACCGATGGGTTATTAGTCATTTATTTGAGTGGATTGCCAAAACACCAAATTTTCTGGAGAACCTGTCACTTTGTTCGGTTAATTTGTCCGGAGTGTCTTTGTCGGATGAATCCATGCTGGCGTTTATTTCAGAACAATTCAGTTTGTGGGCCATTCCAACGCATAAAATATGCTTTGAGATAACCGAAACCGCAGCCATTGCCAATTTATCCTATGCGACCAAATTTATTCATCATTTAAGGGAACGTGGCTGTTTATTTTCACTGGATGATTTTGGCAGCGGTTTGTCTTCTTTTGCTTATTTAAAAAATTTACCAGTAGATTTTCTTAAAATTGACGGTTTTTTCGTTAAGGATATTGTCGATGATAAAGTGGATTTCGCCATGGTGAAATCAATCAATGAAGTCGGCCATATTATGGGTAAAAAGACGATTGCCGAATTTGTTGAGAACGAACAAATTTTTAACTTGCTAAGTGAAAGGGGTGTCGATTACGCGCAAGGGTATGGTATCGGTAAGCCAGTGCCTCTGGATGCGCTTACGCTAATAAAACCCTTTGCGAGAACATCGGAATGAATGTGAAATTTACTTATAGGTATCAAGTGCTTGGTGATTATAGGCCAGGTTGATTCAGGTATCGTACCTGCTGAAAGCAAGGAAAGGACTAGGATTATTTTGCTATGTTGCCAGTTGAACTGGCTGCGACCCTTGTCAATATTGTCACAGGAATACCAAAACCGATTTTTCAGTCTGCTGTTGTAAGCACTGTTTTTTTAACGCTGAGTAAATTAAATCTAAGGAGGCCACTGATAGTATGAATTGTTTCCGGGTTTAAGTTATTAATGACCGTGACTTTACAACACTGCTGGATGCATTCGTTGCAAAAACGAGGAAATTGAAAAAACCACGGATCAATCTGACGTTTCGCAAGATTCTGGTGAGCTGAACATTGAAAGGCTGTAGGGTTAATCTCTTGTGGTTGCCGAAGCTTTTTTAGTCTTTAACCTGTTTAATAGCTTTAAAGCCGATGTCTGTACGGAAATAGATGTTATCCCAATGGATGCTATTGGCAAGCTTGTAGGCATTTCTTTGCGCCTCCTGGATATCTTGCCCCAGTGCACAGGCGCATAATACTCTTCCGCCGGATGTGACAATATCGTCGCCAACTTGTTGGGTGCCTGCATGAAACACTTTGCTGTCTTCAAGCTTTTGTGCCGGTAAGCCGGAAATAACGGCGCCTTTTTGATACGCGTCTGGATAACCCCCTGCCGCCAAAACGACACCCAATGCGGCCCGTTCATCCCATTCACTACGGATTTTATCGAGCTCTCCTGCCAGGGCTGCCTCACAGAGTTCAACCAGATCACTTTTTAAACGCATCATAATCGGCTGGGTTTCGGGGTCGCCAAATCGGCAGTTATATTCCAGCACTTTTATAGAGCCATCGGCAGCAATCATTAAGCCGGCGTAAAGAAAACCGGTATAGGGTAGTCCGTCTTCCGCCATGCCCTTTAAAGTCGGTTCGATGACATCGCGCATAACCCTTTCATGAATTTCAGGAGTAACGACGGGGGCGGGAGAATAAGCGCCCATGCCGCCCGTATTGGGACCTTTATCGCCATTATCACGGGCTTTATGATCCTGGGAAGTCGCCATCGGCAAGGCGTGGCTGCCATCGGCAATGACAATAAAACTGGCTTCTTCGCCTTGCAGAAATTCCTCGATGACAACCCGGTTGCCGGCTTCTCCAAACACATTGCCGGATAACATGTCTTCAACGGCATCGATTGCCTCTTGTTCGGTTTGTGCGACAATAACACCTTTGCCCGCCGCCAAACCGTCGGCTTTGACGACGATAGGCGCGCCTTGCTGCCGGATGTAAGCAATGGCCAGCTGTTTATCGGTAAAAGATTGATATTTCGCCGTCGGGATGTTGTGGCGAATCATGAAGTCCTTGCAAAAAGATTTGGAGCCTTCCAATTGCGCGGCTTTGGCTGTAGGGCCAAAGCACTTTAGTCCGGCTTGTCGAAAGCTGTCAACTATGCCCATAACCAGAGGGACTTCCGGGCCGATGATAGTCAAATCGATAGCTTCTTTTTGAGCAAATGCCAGTAGCGCAGAAATATCGTCAGCAGCAATGGCAATATTTTCAACTGATGCTTCAAGCGCTGTACCTGGATTGCCGGGAGCGACAAAAACTTTTTCGACTTTAGGTGATTGTCTGGCTTTCCAGGCGAGAGCGTGTTCACGACCGCCGCTGCCGACTATGAGGATTTTCATAGTAATATTTTCGTAAATGAGTTGAAGGCTAAGGGCGAAGGACGAAGGACTAAAGGCGAAGGGCTAAAGGGTGTTTTTTCGCCTTTAGCCTTTGCCTTATCACTAAATCAATGCCTGAAATGACGCATGCCGGTGAACACCATGGCTATATCGTGTTCATCCGCTGCGGCGATCACTTCGTTATCACGTATGGAGCCGCCGGGTTGAATGATGGCGGTTATTCCTGCCTCTGCGGCGGAATCTATGCCGTCACTGAACGGAAAGAAGGCATCTGAAGCCATCGCGGAACCAGGTACAATCAAGCCTTCATCAGCGGCTTTGATACCGGCGATTTTGGCGGAATAGACCCGGCTCATTTGTCCTGCGCCTACCCCGATAGTCTGCCCATTTTTGCAATAAACGATGGCATTGGATTTGACAAACTTGGCGACCTTCCAGGCGAATAATAAATCCGCTAGCTCTTGTTCTGTCGGCGCGCGTTTACTGACAATCTGAATATCAGCTCTATCAATTTCGCCTAAATCCTTGTCCTGAATTAATAGGCCGCCTGCAACTCGCTTGAAATCGAAGGAAGGCTGGGTAACGCTGTCCCATACGCCGCATTCCATTACCCGAACATTTTGTTTTTCAGTCAGAACGGCTCGTGCAGCTGAATTGATTTTTGGAGCAATAATGACTTCGACAAATTGACGTTTGATGATTTCAGTGGCTGTTTGCTCATCGAGTTCCCGGTTAAAAGCGATAATGCCGCCAAATGCCGACGTTGGATCTGTTGCATAGGCTTTGTCGTAGGCGGTAAGAACGTCATCAGCCTGGGCAACGCCGCATGGATTGGCATGTTTAACGATAACGCAGGTCGGCTTGTCTTTAAAGGATTTAACACATTCCAGAGCTGCATCGGCATCAGCGATGTTGTTGTAGGATAATTCCTTGCCTTGAATTTGCTTGGCTGCGGCAATTGTACCTGAAGCCGGTGCTTTTTCCCGGTAAAAAGCGGCCTTTTGATGAGGATTCTCGCCATAACGCATCGTTTGGCTACGATAAAACTGCAAATTCAGCGTTTCCGGGAACTGGATTCCGTTGATATTGCCCAAATAACTGGCAATCGCGGTGTCATAACGCGCCGTATGTTCAAAGCTTTTTAACGCAAAATGAAAGCGCGTCTGCTCAGAAAGGCCGTTATCAGCGCTTTTTAGTTCAGCTAGTGTTGAGGCGTAATCGGCCGGGTCGACAATGACGGCAACATCTGTATGATTTTTGGCAGCAGCGCGGATCATCGTAGGACCGCCAATATCGATATTTTCGATGGCGGTTTCCAGATCACAATCCGCGTTGGCTATTGTTTGTTCAAACGGATATAGATTGACCACTACCATGTCAATCGGGCTGATACCATGTGCGGCCATCACTGCATCGTCTATACCCCGGCGACCTAAAATGCCGCCATGGACTTTGGGATGCAAGGTTTTCACCCGGCCATCCATCATTTCTGGAAAACCCGTGTAATCAGAGACTTCAGTAACGGGAATTTTATGTTCTGCCAGTGTTTTGGCAGTGCCGCCAGTTGACAGAATTTCAATGCCCAGTTGACTCAATTCCCGGCAAAAATCGACAATACCGGATTTATCGGAAACGCTGATCAGGGCGCGAGTGATTTTTTTGTTCATGCAGACCTTTAAATTGATGGAGTGATTTGTGTGATAGGGTGGCAGGACAAAGTTGAGCTAATTCAGGCTTTACTTTAGGATATACCGTACTGATCCAGTTTTTTGCGTAAGGTGCTACGACTTAAGCCAAGTGCTTTGGCTGCTTTGGTTTGGTTGTATCCTGAATGTTCCAGTGCTGCTTCCAGTAAGGGTTTTTCAACTTCGTTGATGACCATGGCGTGAAGCCCCGCTATATCGTGACCATTTAATTGTGCAAAATAATGGTCGATGGCTTGCCTGATGTAGGCCGATAATGGTATAGACGAGGGATTTCTGCGTTCCAAATTAATATCTCTTCGATCGACCGAATCCCCATCTCTGCGGTCTATGCTGACGATTACGGCGCTTTTTTTTGATGTTTCCATTATTTTTTCCCGCACTCTCAGATTAAAAGATCTAATGCTGCTCTAATCAGCATAATTTGTTGAGATGGAACTGAAGTCAGGTTGATATTGTTTTTGATATCCTGATTTATTGATCCAAAATGTTTGAAATACCAACCGATATGTTTCCTCGCTATTCTAACACCGCTGACATCGCCATAGAAGCTATATAGTTGTTCCAGATGACTCAAAAGTGTACTGTGAATAGCCGAAGCTGTTGGTTTTTCAGCGGCTTTTCCTGTTTTAAGATAATGGCTGATTTGATTAAAAAGCCAAGGATTCCCTTGAGCAGCCCGACCGATCATTACGGCGTCCGCGCCTGTGGTATCAAGAACATAGCTAGCTTTTTCCGCTGAATCAATATCGCCGTTAGCGATAATGGGAATCCTGACAGATTGTTTAACTTTTTTAATAGTATCATATTCAGCTTGCCCATCAAATTTGCAGGCACGGGTTCTGCCATGAAGGGTTAAGGCGGCTATACCCGATGCTTCGGCTATTCTGGCTATTTCAACGGCATTACGACTGTGTATATCCCAGCCTGTACGCATTTTTAGCGTGACTGGAACATCGACTGCATTAATCACGGCATCCAGTATCTTCTTGACCAGCGCTTCGTTTCGTAACAAAGCCGAACCCGCCGCTACCGAACAGATCTTTTTTGCCGGACAGCCCATATTGATATCGATAATCTGTGCGCCGCGTTGAACATTAAACCTGGCAGCATCGGCCATTTGCAAAGGGTCAGTGCCTAAAATCTGCACAGTCCGCAGGCCTGTTTCGCCGCAATGATCAGCTTTTAATAAGGTCCTTTTATTTTTACGTAAAGCCGGATTGGATGCAACCATCTCGGACACGGCCAAGCCGGCACCGAATTGTTTGCATAATTCTCTGAACGGACGATCACTGATGCCTGCCATTGGCGCCAGAATCAGGTTGTTTTCAAGTTGATAAGGGCCGATTTGCATAAGGAAAGTTAAAAGGTGCAAGATACAAGGTGAAAAGTGAATTAACTATTGATCCTTGGCGTTTTCACCTTTCATCTTTAGCCTTGTGCCTGAAATTTATTGATCGTTAGATTCATTCCAGATAGGATTATCCCTATCTTCTTGATCCAGTTTGGCTAAATCTTCCGGATAGATATGCCAGAACGACTTATCAATCTTGGCGTTGCTGTAACTTTCTTTTTTCTCGTGGGTGAACGGGCACCACCAGTTCTCAACGATTTTGACCATATAGGCATGCCATTCAAAAAGTGCAACACTGACCGGGCAATACCAGGTGCAGTTTAATATCCAGTACAGCCTTGATTGAGCCAAACTGAGTTTGAATGAGCCATCCATCGTGATTTGGTTTTTCAGATTATAGCGATGGCTGCTTCTATCAGGCAGGAAATCAGCCAGGGTTTTAATATTTTTCCCGCCTATCAAGCGCAAGTGATAGTAAGTAAGATAAGCGCTGATAAATACAAAGGGTAATGTCAGTATCGGCAGGTAAACAAAAACCAGACCTATCGCTCTTTGCAGAACAGGGACTTGTTGATGATTTTTGCCGATTTCAGCCCGGCCAGAACAGGAATCGCATGCTTTCATTTTTTATGTATCCTCATTATTATTAGATGTTTATTTAAGCGATAGTGTTGATTTGTTTTCATTAAAAAGCTGATAAATACTGAGGCAAGCGGCGCAGCAAAACCTACGAAGATCTTCAGGTGTATCCAAGGTAAAACTCCTCATTGTCCCCGAGGAGTGCATGGTTTTTATATTCTATAATGGGCATAAAGATGTCTCAAGGAGATTTTATAAGCTGGAAGAGACTGAGCAAAAGTAGGTTTTTAAATAGTCAGTCTCAGGTGATGCGGGGTCGATTGGATGGTCAGGCCCTTGTCCTAAACTTGCAAAAAACACCAGATGCCGATCTATATGACGTGCCGAGGCACGTAAAATTTCATGAAGATTTTCACGGCTCAGGTGATAAGAACAGGAAGCCGAGACCAGAATGCCGTTTCTGGATAAAACCTGGAGCGCAAGGTGATTTAACCGGCGATAAGCTTCGTAACCTTGTTTGAAATCTTTTTTTCTTTTTATTAAGGCAGGCGGATCAAGGACGATTATATCATAAAGCTGGTTTTCCAGACGGGCTTGCTTCAGAAACTCAAAAACATCACTGCGGACAAAGCGCATTTTATCTTCAACCTGATTGAGCAGAGCATTTTCCTTGGCCAGCGCCAATGCTCCTTCAGAGGCGTCAACACAAGTGACTTCGGAGGCTCCAGCTATGGCGGCAGGAATGCCCCAGGCACCGGTGTAGGAAAATAAATCCAATACCCGCTGATTTTTCGCAATACTTGCCAATAGCGCGCGGCTGCTTCGATGGTCATAAAACCAGCCGGTTTTTTGTCCGTCCAGTATATCTATTTTAAATTGCGCACCATTTTCTTCAATGATGAGTGTGTCAGGGAGTTGTCCGTAGGGGATTTCAGACTCCAGGCTTAAACCCTCCAACTGCCTTTGGCTGTTGTCATTCTTTAAAATGATGGCAGCTGGATTTAATAATTCAACCAGAGCGGCCAGCAATGCTTCCTTGCGCTGTTCAATCCCGGCAGTAGTTATCTGTATTGATAATACC
>JBAQEN010000129.1:0-3113 GCA_049286765.1 Methylococcaceae bacterium | reverse complement strand
ATGTGACTGCCAGAAGTCTGGTTTTGATAACGGCTGGCATTAATTGCATCTATGGTTAGCGGGAAACTTAAGCGAGTTATCAGTTTACCGGCGACGACTATGCCGCCATTCATAACGCACAGTAGTACAGGGTTACGATTTGCTAACAAATAGTTGATTTGTTCAGCCATCTTGTCCAGGGCGGTTTCTACTTCCCGTTCGCTATACAGCAAATTGGCAGTGGCCTGAATGTGCTTGATTTCTTTAAGCATAGTTTTGAGTTAATTGGTTGATAAGACTGGAAATTTGATGCCATTTTTCGGTGTTCATCTGTATTTGCGATTTATCGGGCTTGCCTCGCATCCTCCGAAGCCGCTGTTCCCTGATAGGGTTTTGCGTGATGGGCAACGCATCAAGAACTTGTTCGGCCGCAAGCGGATTATTACAGACTAATAACATATCGCATCCGGCTTGTTGCGCTCTTCTTGCGCGTTCAGGAAAATCACCGACTGATGCCGCTCCTGCCATACTCAAATCGTCACTGAATACCGTGCCGTTAAAGTGTAATTCCTGGCGCAATATTTGTTGTATCCAGAACGATGAAAAACCGGCTGGATCAGGATCGATGTTCGGATAAACAACATGCGCAGGCATAATGCCTTCCAGACCCTCTCTTATCAACTGTTTAAAGGGCAGCAGGTCTTTTGTCCGAATACTGTACAGGTCGCGTTCATCTATTGGCAGTGTCAGGTGGGAATCCAGTGCCACCGCACCGTGTCCAGGGAAGTGCTTGCCGGTCGCTGCCATGCCCGCCGCATTCATACCTTTTCTAAATAAACTTGCAAGGCGTGTCGCTACCTCAGGATCGCTTGAAAACGAGCGATTGCCGATAATTTCACTAACACCGCAATCGATATCCAGTACCGGCGCAAAACTGAAATCCACGCCGACTGCCAATAATTCCGTAGCCATTAACCATCCTGCGGCTTCTGCAAGTTCAGGGGCTTGAGCATAACTGGACGCAGGCGGCAAGCGGGTAAAACCGTTCTGAAAACGTTGCACTCTCCCCCCTTCCTGATCCACGGCAATTAAAATATCACCCTGACGCGCCGC
Source organism: Methylococcaceae bacterium (assembly GCA_049286765.1). Taxonomy (GTDB): domain Bacteria; phylum Pseudomonadota; class Gammaproteobacteria; order Methylococcales; family Methylomonadaceae; genus JAGXGJ01. The sequence continues at coordinate 2,021 of JBAQEN010000129.1, read as the reverse complement.
GCGAATACTGTTAATCAGCTCGGTAATCTGTTCAGGATTTTGATAATTGCGTGAAAAAAGTATAACTGCGCCGGTGTTGGGATGATTTATTTTTTCGTATTCATGCTGCGCCAGGGTTAAGCCTTCAACATCCAGCATGACTGGGCCGACAGGGTAGTGATTTGTCATTGTATAGAGTTGGATTGGGTGATGTATTAGCGCTTGAGTTTATTTTAACTTCTGGTTAAGGTCGATAGGGATGATCGTGATTGTCAATTGTAAACAGAAAAATAGTCTTGATGGTGAATCTTCCAGGACTTGCAGAAATTGACATTAAGCTTGTAGGCTGGACTGAACAAATCAATGAAAAAATTAATATAGGTTGCACATAGGCAACCCTACTCAATTTCATTGGAAAAAAGTATCCTCATCACTATCGTTTTCCAGTTCCAACGATTCCCCGGGAATTCTTTTTTCTTCCATTGCCCATTCGCCCAAGTCTATTAATTTACAACGTTCACAGCAAAAAGGCTTAAATTCCTGTTCAGTTGTCCAGGGAACCGGGCGTCTACAAACAGGACATTTTACAATGAGTGGTTTGCCGGATGATGACATCAGAATAGGCAGCAGGTTAAGGCAAAAGGAATATCATCAGTGCTTTGTGTCGGGCGCTTGTCATCTGCCGAAGGCTCTATAAACCGGATGGTACATCGGTGTTTGCCGCCACTGATTTCTGCAAAGCAGGGCAGTGATTTGTCTACACTGACTTTAAGTAACTGGAAAGGTTGACTTCGATCCAGTGAAATCTGGAAAAAACCTGCAACAGCGATTTCCTGGCTGGGTGATCGGCTATTGCGTATAAAGTTCAGAATAAGGTCAATTGCCGTGTGAATATCGTTAAACGGACTGCTCCAGTGTTGCAGGTCTTGTAAGCGGATAACTTCATCCTGTTCCAGCCAGTAATGGTATTCAGGCAAATCAAAAGAACAGGTGCCGCCTGGGATGGAACTGCGCTGGGCGATGCTTTGGAATAAGTCACTCTCCATGATATTAATACCGATTTTTCCGGTGACGGCATAGAGTTTTTTGCTGATTTGATCAAGTTGATCAAGAATGCTATCCAGCAATTCCGTATCAACGCCTTGACTGTTGGCAATCTTGTTGAGTATGGTTGCATGACGATCAAGTTCTTTCAGAATTTCTGATTTTAGATCGTTGCGCCTGAATATCAACATGATATCAAGCAGGACGCTAATGGCGGCGCGCTTGTCGGCAATTGTTTCCCCTGCGGAAAAATGGCTGAATTGTTGAAATAGCTGTTCAAGCCTTATGAAAACACGGATTCGTTCATTGAGTGGAAATTCATAAGTAATGGTATTGTTCACAGACAAGTTAATCCCGACAAGTGCTTAATGAAAGGTACAAATTGTGCAGTTTTTTGACCTGTTCCGCAAGTTTATCGTTGGTATCTGAATTTTCGATTGTATCTTGATTTTCGATGAGATCATCGGCTTTTTCTATTCTGAAGGAGCGTGACGCCTGACTGTCTATAATTGATTGTATTTTCTCAATAGTTAGATTATCCCGCCGCCTGACGCGCTCGATCTGGGTTTCAACAGCGCAGTCGATAACCAGTATCCGGTCAACAAAATGGCTCATTTTTGTTTCGAATAATAACGGAATACTGATAATGCAATACGCTGTATTCAACAACTTAAGTTCTGCTTGTATGGCTTGATAAACCAAAGGATGGAGAATGGATTCCAGTTTTTGTTTTTGTTTGGGATCAGAAAAAATGAGTTCCTTCAGTTTTCTTCTATTCAGTGAGCCATCGGGGCTGAGTATATCTTCGCCAAATTCCTGTTCTATCTGAGCAAGCGCCGGTTGACCGATGCTAACCAGCCGATGGGCTATTTCGTCTGCGTCAATAACAGGTATGTTCAATTGAGCGAAAATCTTGGCGACCGTAGTTTTGCCACAGCCAATACCACCGGTTAGACCTACTTTCAGCATGATTCAGAACTTACAAAGAATGTACTGAT
>JBAQEN010000128.1:0-2184 GCA_049286765.1 Methylococcaceae bacterium | reverse complement strand
GACAAAATCCGCTCAAAATCCAACTGAAAGCCAGTAAATAACTGAAACAAAAAGGAAAGATAACGGCTGTTTTTTGTTGTTTTATCTTTCCTATCAAACAGTAAATTTCCTTGTTAGCCTTATTCCCCAAGCGTCACGAAACGCTACAAAAATCTTTTTATTAAAGGTGGGGACATGCAGACCGAATCAAACCAAAATCAACTCAACACAACGCCAGCGCCAGCCGAAAAGTTCTCGCGCCGAAAACAAGACCTAGGACCAGCCGCAGCCGAACTAAGCGATATTTTTACGCTGGCGGAATTTACGAGGAGACACGCGGACATATTCACCAAGGGTCAAATGCTGTGGTTTATAAGAAACCGGGACCGCAACGGCCTGGCCGGAACTGGCGCCGTGATTTTGTCCGCACGAAAATTTTATATTAATGAGCCCCTATTTTCTGCTTGGTTCACCAGTCAAAAAGCCTAACTTTCTTAATCAATTGCACCCAAGCGTAGCTACTAGATTGTGGCGGGTGTCCCGATGGCGAATAAAAATTTAGGAATTTTTGATGAAAATCCAACAAAGTAAAGTAGCAGCTTACGGCGCTCAACTTTCTGAGCGATGGAAATTTAGCAACCCACCATCATTAATAATAGTGTGTGTTGGCCGCGATGACTGGGTTCGAGCAAAAAAGTGGAACTCGCACGCGGCCTTTGCTGCTTTGGTTTTAACTCCTGACCAAAATCCAAAGGCGCTCACCTGGCAGGTTAAAGGAATACCTTGTTTGATTGAATGGAACACCGGCCCTGGCGAGGCACTTATTATTGATTTGGTTAAGGTTTTGCTTAGATCGGGTGCTCAAATCGTGACTGTATCGCCACTATTTGTTGATTTTCGGAAACCGGCCATTGTATATGACCTGAATAGGCCTTTTGGTGATCGATTTGTGACAGTCCGCGAGTCCCTTAAAACCTATAAACTGCGGAGGCTAGATGCTTCCTGATGATACCAACGGAATCATTATTGATGAAAGTAACAGCCTCCCGGAACTGATTTTTGATGACGGCGACAAGCTTGCCGACAATGCCGCCGCACCCGAATATGTCGTTAATGATTTCCTCGAAACGGACGCACATGGCATTATTAACGGCGCATCAATGTCATTCAAAACTTTTTGGGCGCTAAGATTAGCTTTCTCGGTTTGTACGGGGCGTGATTTTTTTGGACATCAGGTTTTTAACATTGGCCGGGTCTTATACGTGTGTGGTGAAGGGAAGGGTGCGATATCGAGACGAATTAAGGCGCTAAAAATTACCGAAGGGCCATTTAATGGCAATCTTATGCGGCTTAATTCGCCTCTCAGGATTGATAATATTGAGGACATGCGAAGACTAAGCGTCATGATCGACAAGGTAAAGCCTGCTCTGGTAATTTTCGATACTTTCGCCAGTTTGATTAGCGTCACCGAAGAAAGCAGTCCGTCCGATGTTGGACGAGTGCTTAGGCTCATTAAGGACACATGCAGAAATGGACAAACATCAAGTTTGATTATTCATCACTTTGGCAAGGATGGGAATAAGGGCGCGCGAGGCGCCTCAAATTTTTTAAATGATCCCGATTTCTCTCTTAAATTGGCCAGAATACCAGAAACAATGTTGACCGAATTATCATGCGAGAAAATGAAGGACGGCGATCACTTTGCTCCCGTGTTAATGCGTGCGCATGTCGTCGAACTAGGTCTTATTCGGCAAGACGGTACGATGACAACATCTTTAGTACTAAAACCTACCGACGAAATCCACCAAGAAAAAGCAAGAAAAACCAAGATGACTGCCAATGAAACAAATATTTTGGCGGTCCTTTCTGAGGTGATCGAAACGGATGGAATCAAACCCAACGACGAGATTAAATATAAATTTAAGCAATATTTTAGCCAAACTGAAAAAAATCCCAAAATTGCAGAATTTGCACAATTAAAAACTGCCGCTTTGGACCGAATGACAACCAAAACGGACAATAAACACACAAAACAAACGGCATTCGATAGAGCATCTAAAAGTCTTATAAGTCAAGGTGTTATAGTTCATTATGGCGGCTTTGTATGGCGTATTTTTGATGATTAGAAAAGTGAGTGTGCACAGTTTGCACAGTTTGCACAATTCATATTTTGTGCAAACCGTGCATCTTGCACCATTTGCACAG
>JBAQEN010000127.1:0-3179 GCA_049286765.1 Methylococcaceae bacterium | reverse complement strand
ATGCCAATCCATTGTTCGTGATAGGTAAGTTCTCCGCGAGTAAACTGAATGAACTCAGAGCACAGAGTTTTATAGACTACCCCCAATTAAAAGCCGATTATTTTTCTGAGTTTGAACAGGCAGAAGGGACGCAGAATTTTCTGAATGCCCAGGTGAATTATCCGTCTTTAAAAGGCATGCAGACCAATTTATATAAATGTTTTTTGCCGCAAGCATGGATGGCTGTAAATTTGAAAGGTGTGGCAGGATTTCTTCATCCGGAGGGAATTTATGACGATCCAAATGGTGGCTTTCTTCGAGCTGCGGTTTATCCACGTTTGAAGGGGCATTATCAGTTTGTAAATGTAAAAAAGCTGTTTGCTGAAATTCTGCATTGGGTTAAATATTCGATCAATATCTACGGAGAGGTTTCGGAGGAGCCAAGATTTTATAGCATTGCTAATTTGTATATTCCCTCAACTATTGAACAATGCTTTCAACATGATGGTTTTGGCGAAGTTGGCGGTTTAAAAAATAAAGAAAATGAATGGGATACTACTGGGCATAAAAAGAGAATTATCGAAGTTGATGCCGATAAGTTAGATTTATTTGCCAAGCTCTACGATGCTGAAAGTACACCCGCCTTACAAGCCCGTTTACCAGCTTTGCATTCCGAACAATTACTTCAGGTGTTGGAAAAATTTGCCCGGCAACCTAAACGCTTGGGCGATTTGCGGGGCGAGTATTATTCCTTGGAGATGTGGCACGAAACTAATTCTCAACGAGACGGCACGATTAAACGCCAAACTCAATTCCCCGATTCAGCGGATCATTGGATACTTTCTGGGCCGCATTTTTTTGTTGGTAATCCGTTGAGTAAAACGCCAAAAGCACAATGCAACACGCACCTTGATTATGATGTCCTTGACCTTGCAAGCCTGCCCGACGATTACTTGCCGCGCACCAATTATCTGCCAGATTGTGGAGTTGACGAATATCAGCGCCGCATTTCGCGGGTGCCGTGGTCAGAACCGAGCGAGATTGGGCCATTGCTGCAAAAACGGGTAACGGAGTATTACCGTTTTGTGAATCGGGAGATGATTGGACCATCATCTGAACGGACTTTGATTTGTGGAATTCTCCCAAAAGGCGTATCTCATATTAATACATGTTTGAGTACAAGTTTTATCAGTGACCGCGTTATGTTGGATTATTATGCAATGTGTTTATCTGTGCCGGTTGATTACCGTGTTAAAAGTACAGGTATGGGGCATGCCAACACTACGTTAATAAATCAATTACCTGTTTTAGATAATGAAATCTATCGTTCAGCTCTTCATATAAGAGCCTTAGCGCTAAACGGTCTAACCAGTGAATACAATGACCTTTGGCAGTCCTGTTATCAAACCACTTTTACCCACGAACACTGGGCTAAATCCGATCCGCGCCTGCCCCGCGATTTTTTCCAAAAAATCACCCCAAATTGGCAGCGTAACAGCGCGTTACGCACCGACTACAATCGTCGTCAGGCCTTGGTTGAAATTGACGTATTGGCCGCGATGGCTTTGAGTCTTACTTTGGATGAGCTGCAAACTGTCTATCGTGTGCAATTTCCAGTGATGAGCCAAAACGAACAAGATACCTGGTTCGATAGATCAGGACGCATTGTGTTCACCGTTTCCAAAGGGCTGGTCGGTGTCGGTCTGCCGCGTAAAGCCAATAGAAACGACACGACTTGCCAAATCAAAACCCCACCACCGGACATCAAAAACCGATGGTTAGATTGGTGCGCAGCACAGGTCAGCCCAAAAAATGGCCAATTTGTTATTGATACCGCCGACTGGGCATCTGAATCCGCCACCCTCGGTTGGGAAGACATCCAAATCCTGGATTGTGCTATCGTCGAACGCACGATTATGGATGATACCGTTCCCAACGGCCCTATAGAGCGGATGATTCAATATGTCGCTCCGTTCGACCTGTGCAGTCGAGAGCAGGACTACCAAACCGTCTGGCAGCATTTTGAACAGTTAGGAAGGACAAAGGTATAGTCGTGCTCATCTATAATGAATTTGCTGGATTGATTGGCACTCGTTGCTTTGGTCTATCCCATTCTTTGAAATATACAGAGCGCAAATTCGCTCTGGCAACCACGTTATTGATATAGCCATGAACCCCAGTGTATTAGCCCAGCAATTACAACAAGCTGTCAGTGATTATCTGCGTTTAAGTTTTGAAACAACGACACCTTTTTTCGACGAGTTGCTGGAGCGCTTTTTAAACACGCCTGGATTATTGGCCAAAGGGCCTTATCTGTCGATTAAATTACCGTTTGAGAAAGGGGCCGGTAAAACCGACTTTTTTCCAGATGTGCCGTTAGGTTTCCCGCCGCATAAACATCAGGAGATCGCTTTCCAGCGCATTGGGGTCGAGTTTAAATCGACATTGGTCGCTACCGGAACAGGGTCTGGAAAGACCGAGTGTTTTCAGCTACCCATCCTTAACTATTGTTATCAGCAACGGCATAAACAGGGCATTAAAGCGATTTTGATTTATCCAATGAATGCATTGGCCTCCGACCAGGCCGAGCGATTGGCCAAAGCCATTTATGATAATCCCGCTCTCAAAGGCAAAGTGACTGCCGGAATTTATGTCGGTGATCAGGAGAAAAATGCGACTACGTTCATGGATCGGGAACATCTGATTTCTGATAAGGAAACGCTCAGAAACAATCCGCCGGATATTTTGCTGACTAACTACAAGATGCTGGATTTTTTGTTGATTCGAGCCAAGGATTATTCCTTATGGGCATTGAATAATGAAGATACGCTGAAATTTTTAGTTGTCGATGAATTACATACTTTTGACGGTGCGCAAGGGACTGATCTGGCGTGTTTGATTCGGCGACTAAAAGCCCGCCTGGACACGCCCAAGCAGCATTTGGTTTGTGTGGGTACATCTGCCACCTTGGGCGGGCAGGATGCAGGCCAAAATTTAATAGGTTATGCGACCGCCGTATTTGATGAGTATTTTGATGAGCATTCAGTGATTACCGAATACCGGCAATCATTAGGCGACTATTTGGCAGCTTCCCCCGTCGAACATATTCACTATCCTTCCCTGGAAAATCCGGATGTCTTAAAGGCGGATCATTATTCGGATTTGGACAGTTATATCTTGGCTCAGGCTCGACTGTGGTT
>JBAQEN010000126.1:0-2833 GCA_049286765.1 Methylococcaceae bacterium | reverse complement strand
GGGTGAGGTTCATGGGTTGGTCGACAAGTCCGGCCGGTGGCGGGCGATCGATTTCCAATCGATCCGCAAACTCCCGCCCAAGGCAAATGCCTGGGAACCGTAAGTCACACTGTTTCACGTTCTTCTCAGAACGTTGCTTCCGTAGGTGGCACACGGAAAACCCAAGCCGGATTTACCAATCAATGAGGGCAGGTGTTCATAGTATCAGCGCTTTAGCTCGATACACTCCCGAAACCTCTGCTCATTGAAGTCATCGGTGTCGGACTCCGTTCTGAGTCTTGGCTTCGATCAGCTGAATCTACTTGTTAATCAAGTCATCCATCGATCAAAAAGCGTGTTACTGTTACTGAAAAAATCGCCGTTATAGTTATTCAGGCCAATAATATTAATCAACGTCCTGTAAACCATGCATTCATTCATTCATTCAGTCAGACAAACCCACACTGACCAAGCTCCCGTTAATGACGATTGATGGAATCGGGGTGCGGCACTGATGGTTTTACAACTCCTGTCAGCATTCTGGGGTCGAATTTGACTATGTTTTACCTACCTAAATAGATAAAGACCCCCTGTGTGCACCAAAATAGTCTGCAAGAAAAATTATCTGTTAGTTTAACTGATAAGACTTGACACTCTTTCGATCGCAATCAGCATCCGTCCTCTTTTCTAATTCGGCATGCAAGCCTTGATTCATCGACACGGTCTCTTAGCTCTTTACCTGGCTTGAAATGGAGTGAATATTTAGCCGATAAATTCAAGAATTCCCCCGTTTTTGGATTCCGTCCTACACGAGCCGGATGATAATGCAGCGAGAATGAGCCAAAACCTCTGACTTCTATTCTATCGTTAGTGATTAACGCCTGACACATGCGTTCAACAATACAGTCAACAGCTAAATCAACATCCTTTAGTGTTAAATGCGGTTGTTTTATAGCTAAAGCTTCAATGAGTTCTGATTTGTTCATTTTAGGTCCTGCTTTTATAGGTAGTCGTTTGTTCAAACAACACAGACTTGTGAGTCATATGCCCTATTTTTCTGAGGGAAATACCTCAGTAATTCGCCTGATGATTTGTTTAAGTACAGCCGCCATGACATTTCGATGCAACTTCGATAAAGCAAACTAAAATATCAGGCATTAAACATGCCATTTGTAGCGGTATATTGTCGCGCGGCAATTTGCCACATTTTCAAGTTTGTGTTTGACCTTTAAACTCTATGCAACTCTTGTATACGCTCCCTCTCCTAAAGGGTTTAGAGTTTAAATATCCTTCCTCTCAATGCGGTCAGCAGCCTGGCCGCATCTTTTTAGTTTGCGGGAGAAACCATGAAACGAAATTATCCAATTGATGCGATTAGCTCAGTTTTTGACCAAGATTTAATCAAGCAAATTGTCTTTCATGAAGCAGGCCACGCAGCGGCCATTCATCTTTACAATAAACAAAAACAGCTGCCCCCAGTGTATTTTCAAATCACCATTAAAAAAACAGATCACACGCTTACTAATCCCTTTGCAAGCAGAGCAATCAGGCAAGATCACTTTGTCGCAATGGTTGAAGGTGGCTGCTTGATTCATAGTCTGCCTGTTGCTTTGCTAGAAAGTGCAAATTATTTCTCGCCCGATGAGCAAGATGCTTATCGAACTGCTTTTGAAGCAGACATGATCAATTTACTGGTCGGGCCTCTCGCAGAAGCAAAACATGTCGCTCTTCGTGATAATGAATATTTTAGTAAAGATCTGATTAACGTCAATGCGCTACATAATTACGGCGGTATATCTGATCTCGAAAAAGTTTATGATTATCTGGAAAATTTTATTGCTGATAAAAGTTTGCAAGCAGAAAAAATTGCCGGGCTTTTTAACAAAGCGTTTCAATTTATAGACTCACCTGTTCATTGGCAAGCTATTGAACGTCTAGCCGGTTACATACTTGACAATACGAAAACTACCATTAGTTGTGAAGAAGCGATTGCCGTGCTTGATGAAAGCTCAATATTATCGCGGCTCGCCCTCGAAACTAAGCGTCAGCGGAGTGATAATGACCAGTCCACAGAAGATATTATCTAGGTGTTATCATCCAATGTTTGCCTAGTAAATAGGGAGGATAGTCACAGTCTCAATACCGGCAATTACGAAACCCAAGTAACAGCAATCGAACAATTTATCGGGTTGAACCTGCATGATTTCCTAAGTAACAGAAAGACGGAGTGAAGCCGTTCTTTTTGCCTAGCACATACTGTGATGGCAACAGCAAAAACCTGTTAGACTCCGCACGTAAATAACAGTCTTGTGGAGGGTATTTCAACATGGTTACTGATAATCAAACCAGCACGTCCGGCTCCCGCTCAAAACACCCAGGCGACAAACTCCAACAATTTGATTCTCGATCGAGAACTATCCAGCAACATAAAAATTTGAGAAAGCGAGCGCTGAAAATTGTCAATTATTATTCGTTGCTATCGAGTGGTACGGGATTGATTCCAACTTCTTTTTTTTATCAGCTCGCTATCGCCGGGTTGTTGGGCAAAATGCTTTATGATCTAAGCGAACTTTATGGAACAAGCCTGAGCAAGCAGAAGAATAAAGCCATTATTGCCTCTGTTCTCGGAGGCGCTCATTCCGAGTGGATTACAGTTTATCTGGGAGACAATATCGGCAAGGTCTTGCCGGCATAGGCGCAATCGGCAACACAATTACCCGGCCGGTAGTTGCAGCCAGCATCACTTATGCCACGGGTAAACTCTTTGTTAAGCATTTCGATTCTGGCGCATGGTTAAAGGAAACATCGGCGCCGGATGTATCCCTGCTTCCGAACTAAATCAAGCGATTTTGTC
>JBAQEN010000125.1:0-1994 GCA_049286765.1 Methylococcaceae bacterium | reverse complement strand
AATTATCGGCCTAAGTGTAGACCCGGTGGACAATCACTCCAAATGGGCGAAGGACATTGAAGAGACGCAAGGTTGTGCGGTTAATTATCCCCTGATTGGCGACAGTGACCTGGCGGTAGCGAAGCTTTACAACATGTTGCCTGCTGAAGAAACCGGCACGTCAGAGGGCCGGACAGCGGCTACTAATGCTACGGTGCGTTCTGTTTTTATCATTGGCCCGGACAAAAAAATCAAGCTGATGCTTACCTACCCAATGACAACAGGGCGCAACTTTGATGAAATCCTGCGTGTGCTGGATTCGATGCAGCTAACTGCCAAACATAAGGTCGCAACGCCTGTTAATTGGAAAAATGGTGACGACGTCATTATCGTACCGTCGGTATCCGATGATGAGGCAAAAGGAATGTTTCCGCAAGGTTGGAAAACACTTAAGCCTTATCTTCGTTTAGTCAAGCAACCTCGTTAAAACTTGACCGCGAAATATTGCGTCACAATACTCGTAATCCGATGCCAGGGTGCAGATTTAAGTTTTATTGATTAGAGAACACCAACATGACCCTATTCGAAAAATAATCGAAATTGTATAAATGAATCATGAATATTTTATGCGTAGAGCGATAGCTTTGGCTGTGACAGTCCCTGAGTTTCCGTTTGGGGCTGTCATAGTCCGCCGGGAAACGGGTGAGATTGTCGCCGAAGGCTTTAATCAATCAACACTTAATCCGACTTTTCATGGCGAAATGGTGGCGATTAATCGTTGCGCCGAATCACACCATCCGGCAGACTGGCGCGAATTTGATCTGTACACGACAGCTGAGCCATGCGCTATGTGTCAAGGCGCTATTGAATGGGCAGGCATTGCTTGTGTTTACTATGGAACATCTATCCCTTATTTGCAAAAACACAACTGGTGGCAAATTAATATTCGCGCCTCCGAAGTGATCGCACAAACCGCTTTTCGCAACAGCCGAATCGTTGGCGGTATCCTGGAGGCTGAATGTAACGCACTGTTTGATAATGCACCCAAAGGCATATTCCACCAATGCCTATAATTTTATAGTTTGGATCAGTGTATAAGGTTCAAAAAATACACCATATTTACCTTGCACCTTTCATCTTGCGCCTGTTTTTTCCTTTGTCATAAAAAGGTAACAGACACTTTGTTACAATGGCGCGTTTTCATTTCACTTATTAGTTATGTCTAATTTAAATATTCTCGTTGTTGAAGATGAAGATGCTATCAGAGGAATGTTATTGATGGTACTTGAGCAAGCGGGCTTTGTACCGATTGCAGCAGCCGATGCGGAAGAGGCACAGAAAGCCCTGGATGAAACCTTGCCGGATTTGATTTTGCTGGACTGGATGTTGCCGGGAATCAGCGGTGTCGAATGGGCCAGACGCTTGAAAAGAGAACCGGTATATTGTGAACTGCCTATTATTTTGCTGACTGCACGCGGTGAGGAAGAAGATACCGTCAAAGGTTTGGAGATTGGTGCAGACGATTATATAACCAAACCATTTTCTCCCAAGGAATTGGTAGCACGTATCCGCGCAGTGCTGCGCAGAAGCGGAAAAATACAGGGTCAGGCGCAAATTGTGCTCGGTGATCTGGTGCTGGATACTGAACAGCACAGGCTCAGTATCAGCAATAAGCAGCTGGAAGTAAGTCCCACCGAGTTCAGGCTAATGCAGTTTTTTATGACCCATCCTGATAAAGTTTACAGCCGTACCCAATTGCTGGACCAGGTTTGGGGGCGCAGCGTCTATATAGAAGAGCGTACAATTGATGTGCATATTCGCCGTTTAAGAAAAATCCTCGGTGAATACGGCAGGGAAGATTTAGTGCAAACCGTGCGCGGTTTCGGCTACCGGTTTTCACTGGTGGATTGAGCGGTATGGGTATTTGGCAACAAGAAATTGTTACGGCGCTTTTGCTATTTTTTGGACCTGCGATTGTTGGAGGAATAACCGGATATTTCTTGCCCTTATTATTC
>JBAQEN010000124.1:0-3065 GCA_049286765.1 Methylococcaceae bacterium | reverse complement strand
AGGAAGCCCAGGGAGGGAAGGGGATGTAACTGGTGCCGATCAGGAAGCCAGACAGAACCGGGAGTGACCAAGATTTGAGTTTGCTGTTCATAATTGATGTTGATGCTAAAGGCCGCTTCCGTTTGGTTTAGGAAGTGTACTGTGCGTAGATCGTGTTTAGCGTAGCGTAACCCAGCTTTTGAGCGCAAGGCGGTTGTCGGGTTACTCTATGCTAACCCGGAGTACAAATACCGTTGAGTTTTATTTAGCCTTGCGCCTTAACATTATGAAGTTCAGCATATAGCGCCCGGTATTCATCACTCAGTTTATGATTTGGGACATAATGCACTAACGGTTGCGAAACGGTGTGAGATTCTCTAACTTTAATCGAGGGGGAAATCATTGCGTCAAGAACGGGCAAGCCCTCGGCGATAAGTTCATCAACTAATTGGCGCGGTAAATTGGCTTGTTTTTGGAATTGATTAACGATAATACCTTCAATTTGAAGGTTTTGATTATGATCCGCTTTAACTTCTGTTACAGCCTGCATCAATATATATAAGGCTTCTCTCGCAAAAGTGTCGCAATCAAAAGGGATTAAACATTTTTCGGCTGCGATCAAGGCGGATTGACTGTAGAAGTTGAGGATAGGGGGCGTATCCATATAGATAGCGTCAAAACCTTCCAGTTTTTCCAGAGCTTCCTTTAATTTAAAAATTTTAAAACGTGATTCCAGACGACCCTGCAAGGGTTCAAGGTCGGGATGTGATGGGATAACAAACAGGTTAGGAAAAGGCGTTTCATGGATAACAGCGTCGAGTCCGGAGTTGTTACTTCCTCCGAACAGCGAAAGGCTTAAGCAATCTTTAAAAAAAAGAGCAATGGTCTTATCGCTCTCGTTGACTTTATGACCCAGCAGGTATTGCGTAGAGTTACCCTGAATATCCAGATCAATGACTAAGGTGCGCTTGCCCTCCATAGCACTGATAGCGGCTAAATTACAGGTAATCGTTGATTTTCCGACTCCTCCTTTTTGATTGAAAATGACTCTGCGCATGTTATTCCCCATGGAATCAAATAGATGAAAATCGCATTATACGGCTTAGACAGGTAATATCAAATGCGGATAAAGGTTTTAGCATGACATGCCGGACATTCAGGGATTTCGCTGGTTGTTTTAAAGGCAATTTCTTTACCACATTCGTCACAGACAAAGGTCCCAGGCCCGGTAATGTCACCGCTATGATAGGTATGTGCTTCAGCTAGCTGTTCCAGCTTTGCAAGTTCCAGACGCGTTTTGTCGGCAACACTTAAGAAAGCGTCCAGTGTGAAATTCTCAATCAACTCAATATCGAATTTAAACCACTCAGAGAGCGAATCTTTATCTTCCTCGTCTGATAATCCATGGGCGGCATGTTCAATATCGCGTTTGACATAACCTGAAAGCTTGTTCAGTTCGTCCTCAGTCAAGTCGCTACTTTTACTGGTTTTTTCTTTCGAAATTTCTAATGCTTCAGCAAAAGTATGGATTGTTTCCTCCATGGTTTCATGAAGATGTTTCATAAAATCGGAATAGGCGGCGATTAGTTTATTTTTATTCATGGTTCAATTCCTGAAAATGACTCTTTAGATTTAAGCAACTCTACGGTATTCTAACGCTTTTGACTGGTAAAAGACGAGAAGGATGCAAGAAAATTATCAACCGCTCGCTATTGAGCAAGACGTACAGGCCGCCTGGGAAGCTTCAGGGGTATTTAATGTATCAGAATCTTCTACTCAGGCTAAGTATTACTGCTTATCCATGTTCCCTTATCCCAGCGGAAAATTGCATATGGGCCATGTGCGTAATTATACGATTGGCGATGTTATCAGCCGTTATCAGCGCATGTTGGGGAAAAATGTTTTGCAGCCTATGGGCTGGGATGCTTTTGGCTTACCTGCAGAAAATGCCGCGATGCAGCACGGCGTTCATCCCGCTGACTGGACGTATGAGAACATCGATTATATGCGCGATCAGCTCAAACGGCTGGGTTTTGGTTATGATTGGAGCAGAGAACTTGCGACCTGTGACCCCGATTATTATAAGTGGGAACAATGGTTTTTCCTTAAATTGCTGGCTAAGGGTCTGGTTTATAAAAAGACCGCACCGGTCAACTGGTGTCCACATGATATGACTGTTTTGGCTAATGAGCAGGTCATTGATGGTTGCTGCTGGCGCTGTGATACCAAAGTTGAACGCAAGGATATCGCTCAATGGTTTTTAAAAATTACCGCTTACGCGGATGAATTGCTCGCCTCACTGGAAACCCTGGACGGCTGGCCGGAGCAGGTCAAGACCATGCAGGCCAATTGGATAGGCCGTTCTGAAGGTGTCGAGATGGATTTTCATGTGCCGGAAATAGCGCAACCCTTGCGGATTTATACGACGCGCCCGGATACTTTAATGGGTGTGACTTATCTGGCCGTTGCTGCTGAACATCCGCTGGCGTTAAAAGCCGCCGAAAGCAATGCCGGTATTAGCGCGTTCATAGATGAATGCAGGATGATGGAGACGTCTGAAGCAGCCATGGAAACCATGGAGAAACGCGGCATTGATTCCGGTATTAAAGCCTTACATCCGATCTCTGGTGAACAAGTCCCCGTCTGGATTGCCAATTTCGTATTAATGGGTTACGGCACGGGCGCGGTGATGGCTGTACCTGCTCACGATCAACGTGATTTTGAGTTTGCGCTTAAGTACGGCATTGCCATTAAGCAAGTGATATTTGCTAAAGACGGCGCAAATGGCGACGATTGTTCAGAACAGGCTTACACCGTAAAAGGTGTATTGCGTAATTCAGGTGAGTTTAACGGCTTAACCTCAGAACAGGCCTTTGTGGCTATTGCGGAAGCTTTGGAAAAAGAACACAAAGGCTTACGTAAAATTAATTTTCGCTTGCGTGACTGGGGCGTTTCCCGCCAGCGTTATTGGGGTGCACCGATTCCCGTTATTTATTGTGACGATTGCGGTACTGTTCCGGTGCCAGAACAGGATTTACCCGTTACTTTGCCTAGAGACGTTGTTCTCGATGGTTCACAATCGCCGC
>JBAQEN010000123.1:0-3476 GCA_049286765.1 Methylococcaceae bacterium | reverse complement strand
AGGATATTTGGCGGTATGCAGGAAATCTTCACCCTGAATGTGTTCGTTGAATAGCGGGTAGCCTGTATCCACAGAGGTGGTATCGATGGATACTTCTACGGAACCTGTTTTCGCTTGGCGATCCAGCACGATTTTACCGGACGTTTTATCGAAGCGGCTTAGTTGTGTCGAGTAACCAAAATGGCTGTAAGAAAAGCGCGGTAAAGTGTGCGCTCCATCAATAGTGTAGGTTTCTGGGGCCGCCAGTGCGGTGGTTGAAAATGCTGCAATTAATGATAATAGCGTAATGCGTTTCATGGTAAAACTCCTAGGTCAGGTTGGTTTGATAAAAAATAAAACGTTAGTTTCCGGCATCAGCCAGAAGATAAAGCTGGATCAAGATTTCGCTGTTTTCAATGCGGAAAAGGTAAAGTGCGCATACTCTGTTATTTAAGCGGCTAGTTTTAAAAGCCGATCCTTGGCTGAGGCCAGTGCCTTATCCTTGGCATCATCGCCCATATTAAGTCCTTCCGCATAGATAAACTCGACATCGGTGATGCCGAGAAAATTGAGAAAATCACGCACATAAGTGGTTTGACTATCTAAGGCTGTTCCAGCATACATACCGCCTCTAGCCGCAAAAATGTAGACTTTTTTGCCTGACAGCAAGCCTTCAGGGCCATTTTCGGTGTAACGGAAGGTCACACCGGCACGGGCTATCTGGTCAAAGTAGGCTTTTAGCGTCGAGGGAATGCCAAAGTTGTACATGGGCATACCGATTACGTTGACTACCGACTGCTTAATCTCGTTGATCAGTAAGTCCGATTCATCGACATAGGCTTGCTGTGCAGGAGTCCTGGCGTCAGGCAGTGTGAAAAATGCGGAAACCCGTTGGGCATCCAGATGAGGTAACGGGTCATTTGCCAGATCACGAACCTTGATCTGTGCAGCCGGGTTATTAGCACGCCATGTAGCGACAAATTCATTGGCAAGCTGGCTGGATTGGCCACCCGATGAGAAGATACTTGAATTAAGTTGTAGGATAGTAGTCATGGTTTTTTTCCTAAAATCGGTGAAAGTGGTGATATTTAACTTCTTATTCATGAGATAAAAAAGCATAATAATTAGTTAATATTCATCAATTCATTAGATAGGTTTTAATGAGCCCTCATATCACTCTAGAACAATGGCGATCTTTGATCGAAGTCGTGGACGCTGGCGGTTACGCGCAAGCAGCGGAAAAACTTTGTAAAAGCCAATCTGCTGTCAGCTATGCCGTACAAAAAATAGAATCCCTGCTGGGCGTCAAAGCCTTTGAAATTCAAGGGCGCCGAGCCATCCTCACACCGACAGGACAAATGCTCTACCGGCATGCACTTGCGCTGGTGGATGAAGCCAATGATTTAGAACGTGCTGCCCTTAAGCTTTCGGCCGGGTGGGAAGCGGTTATCACCATCGCCGCTGAAATCCTGTTTCCTTCTGACCGGCTATTGACTTGTCTTCAGCGCTTTGGTCAGGAAAGTCCCGGAACGCGAGTCGAATTGATTGAGTCGGTATTAGGTGGCACTTCAGATGCGCTACTCAGCGGGAATGTGGATTTGGCAATTTCACCCCAACTACCCCTCGGTTTTTTGGGCAATGTCCTGATGCGAATACGTTTGCTGGCGGTAGCTCATGCCGATCATCCCCTTCATCATCAAGGTCGAGAATTGAGTTATCGGGACTTACGGGCCTATCGCCATGTTGTGATTCGGAATTCAGGAACCAAGCGCGACCAACGCGCGGTATCTGTCGAGGTTGATCAGCGTTGGACAGTGAGCCAGGTGGCTACATCAATTCAGGCAGTCTGTATGGGGTATGGTTTTGCCTGGCTACCCGAAGAGCATATTAGTAGTGAGGAACTGCGAACAGGGATACTAAAGCCGTTGCCTTTGAGGGAAGGCTATACGCGCGAAGTACCTCTCTACCTGATTCTGGCAAATCCTGACTTTGTCGGGCCCGGGGTAAGACGGCTGGCGGATATTCTAACGGCGTCAGTAATCGCTAAAAAACGGGAATAGGTATTGAAAGTGATAAATGGCTGCTACGGAAATAGTAACTGAATGACCGCTACTGGCCCTGCTTATTAGCCACTTTCGTAACCTGGGCTCTCTGGAAACGTGCAATTTTTATTTCGTTCTCTAATGGTTGATGACTACCATCGCCGCCAGCAAGAGTGATAGCTCCATAGGTGTAGTGGCTTGCATTTGAAACCTGTTGTGCTCTCATTTTATGTTTTCAGGACGCCCACCTATACGGCAATGAACGGAACCTGTGTATTGTCGAACGCTTTGAATGCTTTTTAACCCCCCTCGACGATTAATAGTCAGCTATAGAAGTCAGTTACCTACCTTAGCAGACAAGCCCATCTTGATAATGTTTACAGACATCCTTAACTTTGCTACACCAGCCATCGATTTTACCAGTATGCTTTCCGCTACCATCGCAGTGTGCGGCAATGACCGCCTTACGCAACCGCAACAGGGCGGCTTCCAGCGTCGCGATGTCTTCTGGGGAATAACCTGTAAATAGTCGGTGAACATGGTCCAGATGCTCGGGAACCGCGGCTTCGAATAAGACTTTTCCCGCCGCCGTTAGTCGCACAATCTGACTGCGGCCATCCGTTTTCGAGGCAACCCGTTGAGCCAGCCCTTTATCTTCCAGACGGTTGATTATGCCGGTTAACGTCCCTTTAGTAATTAAAGTTTTCTCGCCCAGTTTCTTGAAGGTCATGCCGGATGTATTGCCCAAGGTCAGAATAATATCGAATTGTGGCAGCGTCAAATCCAGTGTTTGCGTATGGATGGCCGCATAAGATAAAAAAGCTTGATGTGTTCGTACTAACTCACGGAGTACGGTGGGAAATGCGGAGGGATGAGACATGGCGTTTACACCTATATGGTTCTGATTAGAACCAATAGTAGTCCTAATAAAGACTATCATCAAGCTTTTACCGCAGCTTGGAAGCATTTACCTTGAAAACCTTACCACTATAGGATCTGAAAGGTGCCAAGTTCCCGCTATTACGGTGGTTTTTCTTATTTTTCGGCAAGACTTGCCGACCTTGCTGTTCAAATCGAACGCCAAGCAAGGGTGCCAATAGAGATGTCTGAAAAACGATATAACACATTGATAAATAAATAGTAGTTTTATATAAGCACGTGGAGTCGCCGGGTAAAAAATAGGGCTCACAAAAAAAATAGTTCTTGTTAGGACAAATAATAGTACTAATCAGGACTTGTTGTGCTAGAATTTACTCAACTTAGCAATTAACGTGAATCTTTCTCATACGAAAGTGAATTTTAATCGCTACGTAGAAATACTTTATTTATCAACTGTGAGGCTTATCCCATGAACACATTCAACAAAATCCTGGTTTCTTCTGTCATGGCCGTATCTATGGCGGCAATGTCATTTACCGCTGCTGCCGTGGCGAACCCGTCGTATGAAGATGTTAA
>JBAQEN010000122.1:0-11207 GCA_049286765.1 Methylococcaceae bacterium | reverse complement strand
CGGATATTTTCCCTGCAATAGAAACGGGTGAAATTAAAGGCTTATGGCTGGTTGCTACCAACCCGATGACTTCGATGGCGAATACGGCGCGGATTCGCAAGACGCTGGAAAAACTGGAATGCCTGGTTGTGCAGGATTCCTATGTCGATGTGGAAACCACGCAATATGCACATATCTTTCTTCCCGCTGCAACCTGGGCTGAAAAGGAAGGTGTATTTACCAATACCGAACGCCGTGTCAATCTGACACGGCAGGTAAAGCAACCTTATGCCGATTCAAAATCGGATATGCAGATTTTTAATGAACTGGCCAAACGGTTTGAACAAGGCCAAAAAATCTGGTTTCCCGAGCAACCCGAACAAGTGTTTGAAGAAATGAAGACGCTTTCCAAAGGACGTCTCTGTGATATTTCGGGCATGACGCATGATCTGATCGAACAAAAACGCGGTATTCAGTGGCCTTATACTGAAGCGCAGACACAACAAGAGGGTATTGGCGCCCAACGACTTTACACTGAACCGGCCTCGTTCCGTTATGCCGATGGGCGGGCGAAACTCATACCCTTGCCTTTCATCAACAATAATGAAATCCCTGACGAGCAATTCCCGTTCTGGCTGAATTCCGGCCGTCTGGTGGAACATTGGCATACCCGGACAAAAACCGGAAAGATTGGTAACAACAATAAGTTCAGTCCAATCCCCTTTATGGAAATGAATCCCGATGCCGCTGAAGAGCTGGGTATTCTGCACCAATCTTATGTGCGGGTCATATCACGCCGGGGCGATGCGGTAGTCATGGCCATGTTGACGCAGCGTGTACCTAGAAACATGGTGTTTATCCCGTTTCATTTTTTTGATTGCGTCAATCGGCTAACGCTGGGGTTGCTGGACCCGCATTCCAGACAGCCGGCCTTTAAACAATCGGCCGTAAAAATTGAATTTGTTGATCAGCGCTTGGCTGCCCAGTTGAGCAAAGAGTCACGGGAATATTAAGTAGGAGCGGCTTTAACCGGGACTATCGCGGCTAAAGCCGCTCCCACATTAATACTGACAACACTACCGGCAATGACACAGACAGTATCTACCCAGGATCATTATGTTTAAAGTACGTAACGACGAACCCAAATATGCTTTTCTCAACGACCCGGAAACAAAAAGCCAAAACCGCTATGGTCAAAACATTGAACTGACTGATCCGGCCTGTGAACTGAGAGATAAAAGCCTGAACATTAACGGCGATAACAGCATTGGTGAAAACCCCAATCGTTATAAACAGCACGGTTTCTATTTTAATGCCGATAACTGCATTGGTTGTCATGCCTGTGAATCGGCCTGTAGCGAAAAAAATGATGTGCCGGTCCATCTTGCCTACCGTTCAGTAGGCTTTGTCGAGGGTGGTACTTATCCGGATTATCAACGCCTTAATATTTCGATGGCGTGCAATCACTGTGATGATCCGGTTTGTCTAAAAGGCTGCCCTACGCGTGCCTATACCAAGTTTGCCGAATACGGCGCCGTGTTGCAAGACCCTGATATTTGTTTCGGTTGCGGTTATTGTACCTGGGTCTGTCCATATAACGCGCCGCAGCTGGATCCGGTTAAAGGCGAGGTATCAAAATGCAACATGTGTGTTGATCGCCTTGAAGTCAACTTGAAACCCGCCTGTGTCGCCGCCTGCCTTGGCAACGCGCTGGACTTTGGCGTCATAGAAAACATTCCTGAAAACCGGATTCAGGCCAAAGCAGAAATCCCGGGATTTCCCACCACCGATATTACTCATCCAAATATCCGCTTTCAACAAACCCGCTCTACGCACCGGGAAATGACCCGGACGGATTCCATGCCGTTGAAATATCATCGGGATGATAAAGAAGGACTATTTAAACCGGCAGTCGATGAAAAACTGGGGCGTACAAAACACTGGAATCTGCGTAAACTGCTCACCAGCCACGAAAGTGCGCATGTGATTTTTACCTTATGTACACAAGCCACATTCGGCGCTTTCCTGATATTGCTTGTAGGGCCGCTGATAGGGCTTGATTCTCTTGCCATACTACAAAACCCACAGTTGTTGCTGCCATTACTGATAATGATGGTAGCGATAAGTACCGTCGGTTTGTTTAAACTGAATATGCATCTGGGTAAGCCGCATCGCTTTTATCGAGGTTTTAATAATCTGAGATTGTCCCCGGTCAGTCGAGAAATAGCTGGCGTTTCGCTGTTTTATACCGGCTTGCTGGGCTACGCGTCGTCTGCCTTATTCGAGAATGCGTTTATACAGTTTTTAGCCAATGCCTGTGCTTTTATCGGTGTCATCAGCGGCGCGATCGGACTGTATTATATGTATAAACTGTACCGCATACCGGCGCGACCCTTCTGGAATCACTGGCAGACAGGCTCAGCTTTTTTCGGTTCCATGCTGGGTTTGGGTGCGTTGATTATTACCGTGGCAAGCGTTTTTACACTGGCGCTGGCAACAGTTGAAGCGAAAGCATTGCTGCAAACATTAACCATAATCATGGCAGCAGGATTGGGAATCGAGGGGTTCGGTCACATTATTCATGCTCGTGATATGCAGGCTAGCTGTAATGAAGGCGCCGCCTCTTATTACCGGCAGATAACCCGATATGGAAACTCATACATTCTTCGCAATGTATTGCTGGGCCTCAGTCTGTTATTGACCGCGTTCATGGCTATAGACGGATTCAATCTGGCAATGGGGCTGTTATTAGCGTTGTCCATGCTTATAAGCAGCGCCTTTGGCCGCTCGTTATTTTTTACCCTGGTTATCCCAACGACTATGCCCGGCGCTTTTTTCTGGAAAAATGAAGGTTTTGTTGATCATGCCAGGACAAGCGGTTTGGCCGATGCACCCCAGCACGGCGTTGTTTATGAAAGACATCACGTATTTAAAATAAACGATTTAAAACAGACGCTTAAGGAAAATTCGCTCAAGGATATGATAGATCATGTTAAATGGATTTTTGGAAAATAATTGTATTGCCGTTAGCATAGCCTCTTTTTTCAGCCTCGATACTCAAAGACCAATGGACTGCTGCGTGGATCAACATCAGGTAGTAAGGACTGTTGGCGTGAAGCCAAAATCAATTTTTTGAGAATTGCAAATAGATCTCTTTACAATATTGCCTGATACTTAGGATAATGAGCGGTTAAAAAACATATGAACGAATAATGAATCATAAACTTATATCATTGATTGTTAGTGTTTTAAAGTTCCCGTTTTCAATAAAGAACAAGGCGATACAAACAACCAGGCAACTTTCTACAAAACAACAAGATAAATCGCCTCCTGGTTACAAAATAAGAGACGAAGTAATGCAAAAAAAAGAATACAAAGTAAAATCAGGGAGTTCCTATCCAACGGGCGCGAAATTTAGTAGCGGCGGGGTTAATTTCTCCATTTTCAGCCGTTATGCTGAACAGGTAGAACTTTTACTTTTTGATAGCGCCGATTGCGATGAGCCTTTTCAAATAATTACTTTGCAACAAGAAATCAACCGGACTTTTTATTCCTGGCATGTTTTTGTCTCCAAATTGCCAGCCGGCACCTGGTATACCTGGCGCATGGACGGCCCATATCATGCCCGTGAATCCGGCTTTCGTTTCGAAAAAGACAAGCATCTGCTTGATCCCTGGGTACGCGCAGTCAGTCAGAAGCGCTGGAGCCGCAAAGCGGCCTGCAAGCCCGGTGACAACAGCCGCACGGCAATGCGCGGTGTTGTCGTTGATGACAGGTCTTTTATCGGGATTTCGTCTACGACAGCAGAACGCCGCAACGTTATGCGCGGTGATGACAGATATAACTGGGAAGGAGATACGCCGCTTCGCATCAGTAGCGAAAAAGCCATTGTTTACGAACTGCATGTCGGTGGTTTCACCCGGCATCCTTCATCAAAAGTGGCCAATCCAGGTACTTTTGCAGGTCTGATTGAAAAAATCCCTTATCTGCAGCGACTCGGCATCACTCATGTTGAGCTGTTGCCGGTCATGGCTTTTGATGAACAGGATGTACCCAGAAACACCTATGATCTTGGCCTGAAAAACTACTGGGGTTATAGCACTCACAGTTTTTTCAGCCCGCATCCAGGTGATTGTGTGACTCCCGAACAGGGGACCCATGTACAGGAGTTCCGCGATTTGGTCAAAGCATTGCACAGAGCGGGCATCGGCGTCATCATGGATGTGGTTTTCAATCATACTTCAGAAGCGGGCGTGAATGGCCCTGTTATTAATTTCAGAGGCATAGGAGGCAAGACCTTTTATCATCTGGACAAATTTGATAAAAGCATTTTACGGGACTATACCGGCTGTGGCAACACGGTCAATGCCAATCATCCCTTGGTGGCCCGTTTCATAATCAGTTGCCTGGAATACTGGGTCAGGGAAATGCATGTCGACGGCTTCCGCTTTGATCTAGCCAGTGCTCTGGCTCGAGGAGAAGGTGGAGAAGTTCTGCAAGACCCCCCCGTGCTTTGGGGCATCGAGCTTTCAGAACAGCTGACCAAAACCAAGTTGATTGCCGAAGCCTGGGATGCCGCAGGACTATATCAGGTGGGTAGTTTTCCCGGTTATCGCTGGGCTGAATGGAACGGAAGATACCGGGATATTGTCCGCCGGTTTGTGCGCGGCGATAAAGGTCTGCTGGCAGAGCTTGCAACCCGTATCAGCGGCAGCAACGATCTCTATGAGCACCAAGGACGTTTGCCTATAAACAGCATCAACTTTGTCACTTGTCATGATGGCTTCAGCCTGTATGATTTG
This sequence comes from Methylococcaceae bacterium, assembly GCA_049286765.1. Lineage (GTDB taxonomy): Bacteria > Pseudomonadota > Gammaproteobacteria > Methylococcales > Methylomonadaceae > JAGXGJ01. The sequence goes on along the minus strand of JBAQEN010000122.1, from coordinate 6,426 downwards.
TTCAGTTACAACGAAAAACATAACGAGGCTAACGGTGAAGATAACCGGGATGGATGCAGCCATAATTTGAGTTACAATTGCGGCGTTGAGGGTGATACCGAAAATTCAGGTATATTAGAACTGCGTAGAAAAAAGGCAAAAAATGCTTTTGCTATTTTGCTGCTTAGCCAGGGGGTTCCGATGTTACTTGCCGGCGATGAGATATTGCATACCCAGAAAGGTAATAATAACTGTTATTGCCAGGATAACGAATTAACCTGGTTTGACTGGAATAGGACTAAACAAAATGCTGATATGCTACGATTTGTGCAGCTGATGATCGCGCTGCGCAAAAGACATCCGTCCCTAATGCGGCGGCGTTTCTTGACCGGTAAAGTCATCGAGGGAAAAAATATGGCGGATATTTCATGGCATGGCGTCGAGCTTAATAAACCATTATGGCATGATCCGGAAGTAAGAGTCCTGGCTTTTACGCTGGCAGGTATACAAAACGATGAAACCGATCTGCATATTGTGATGAATATGAACAATGAATGCACCACCGTGGAATTACCCGTAATTGAGGGTAAACAATGGTGCCTGGCTTTAGATACTTCGCAGCAATCGCCTAAGGACATTATTCTTCCGCAAGATCAATATCCACTCGGCAAATATCACTATTCAGTAAATTCCGAAACCGTAACTGTCTTTGAAAATGTTAGCGCCTGACTTTTGACCCATAGTATCCACAACAACTTTTCTTCACACTAAAATAATCGGATGCAAAAGTCCATAACACCTCCTGCCGGGGATGCGGATGGAAAGTAAAAACAAGTCATTTCATCCCCCAACACTATAATTTTATTGTTGAAAGACAGCACTCATCGCATTTGAAGCCTTCAACGCATTCTCAAATATTTTGTCACGGTTGCGATGAGCCAGTTGCGCCGATACCAGTGTCGATCTTTCCGGTATATATGCAGCAAATACCCGGGCTGGAACGGTAGAAAATGCGTCCACAATGCCGATTCGATCGCTATCCAAACGCTCAAAACAGATACGCCCTTCGTGTGCGGGTTGACTCCAGTCAAATAATAAGCGATAAATGAGCGGCTCACCTTCCGGTAAACGTCTGGCAACCACTTTAACTTCGCGTTGGCTATTATGAAACCGCCAAACCAGTTCCGAATCTGACAGGCGTTTGCCATCAACTGATTTCCATTGTAACTGGCTGGCTAGCCAGCCTACCAACAGCCAACTCATCGCTAAAGCATGCGGGCCGTGTTCTATTTCAACAAGGCTCAAGGATTCAAGGGCATCAGGGGCAACCAAAGGATCAAGCACCTGACTAATTAGCTTACGCCAGATGGCAAAACGTCGCCAGGCAAGGTTATGTACGATTTGCGCATCCTGTTGGGCGGCCACCCAGCGCGTCATCGTTGCCACGCCTTTGGTTGGATTAGTCCAGCCCATGTTATCGTAGATTATCTGATTAGCCAGTTCCGCGAGTTGAAAAAACACTTCACCCGCTTCAGGCGCAGGTTGCCGCGATGCCCACCATAAGGTAGTGGGTAAATCGCCGATTAATTGTGAGCGTGCCACCGAAGGTAATCGCTTGGTAGCTTCAGCCGTTGACACGACATCAATGCGTTCGGCGCACACTTGCCAGCCATCGCTCAGTGCCGTGTAGTAGAGTGTTATAAAGGCTTCAATGGCTTCTCTGCCTTGCTCTCCATCAGCGACAAGCAAGAGCACGCGCGCCGGATGGATATCAACAATCGCGGCAATTTCCTGGCTGATAAGCTGCGCTTCTTTGACATTATCACAATAGATAATAAGATTGGACATGCAAGCTCGCATCACGGTGTGTCCGCCACTTGTATTCTGATTGAATTGCGCCCATAAAACCCCTAACTCTGCTTCTATATCGGCGATTCGAACCCGCTTTGGCGTCTTGATGTTAACTTTAGAAACAACATTTTGCCGTATCATAATAACCGCCATTTACGATTATCGGATTCAATCAGGCGATCCGCTTCGAGAGGCCCCCAGGTACCCGCACTATATTCAGGAATCCAGCGAGTACGACTGCTGGCCCAGGTGTTAAGAATATTATCAACCCAGGCCCAGGACGATTCCACTGCATCGCGGCGCATAAATAACGTTGCATCGCCAGCCATTACATCGAGCAGCAGGCGTTCATAAGCTTCGGGTGATTGTTCGCCAAACGTTGAACCATAACGGAAATCCATTTTGACTGGAAAAATGCGAAGTTTGGCGCCCGGCAGTTTAGTCGCAATGCGTAAGGATAAGCCTTCATTAGGCTGAATGCTTAAAGCCAGCACATTGGGCTCCAAAGGATGATCATGGTTCGCATTAAATAAAATGGGCGGAACACTTTTAAATTGTATCGCAATTTCGCTGGCGCGCTTGGGCATACGCTTACCTGTGCGGATATAGAAAGGCACGCCTGCCCAACGCCAGTTATCAATAAAGAGTTTCAAGGCAACGTAGGTTTCAGTAATGGAATCCTGAGCCACGCCAGCTTCGCGGCGATAACCCGGAACATCTTCCCCATGATGAAATCCGGGCCCGTACTGGGCACGAACGACGTGTTGATCGAAATTTTCGCTGGTAATCGGCCTTAAACAGTTAAGCACATCCTGACGGTGGTCGCGAATCACATCGGCATCCATAATCCAGGGCGGCTCCATTGCGATCAGCGTTAACAATTGCAGAATATGATTCTGAATCATATCGCGCAACGCACCCGCAGTATCGTAATAACCTGCTCGCGTACCGACCCCTTCCTCCTCCGCTACGGTGATTTGCACATGGTCAATATGCTTTGCATTCCATAAAGGTTCAAAGATCGCGTTGGCAAAGCGCATGGCGAGAATGTTCTGCACCGTTTCCTTGCCCAGATAATGATCAATGCGGTAAATCTGCTGTTCATCGAAATTAGTGCACAAGGTGGCGTTGACTGTGCGGGCGCTCTCAAGATCACGGCCTATCGGTTTTTCTACGATGATACGCGAAAATGGACTTTGGCCATCAACCGGCATAACTAACCCTGCTGCTTTAAGTTGACAGACACAGGTTTCGATCAGAGCCGGTGGAATAGCCAGATAATAAACTCTGTTACCGGGTATGCCGAAGGCAGAATCAATTGCTTCCAGACGCTCCTTGAGTTGCCTGTAGGCGTCAGGATTATCAAAGGAGCCTTCCAGATAATGCAAACAGCGTTCAAAGTCCGGCCAGTATGCCGGATCCAACGGCTGCCTTGAAAACTGTTCAATGCCATGACGCGCAAACTCACGATAACTGCTATCCTCCATTTTTTCCATCGCAAATCCAAGCACAGCAAAATTGGCGGGCAACTCGCCCTCCAGAGCCTGATTATAGACAGCAGGCAGAAGTTTACGACGGCTTAAGTCGCCGCCGCCGCCAAATATCACCAAGGTGCATGGTTGTGGCGCATGGGATATATTGATCCCGGCAGTCAGCGGATTAATAGATTTTGTATCAAGCACCTGAATTCTCCAACGCTTTATAGGCTAAAAAGGCACAAGGCGCATTACTTTCACCTTTCGTCCTTCACCTTTCGCCTTTTGTGCGGGTTTACATCAATTTTTAACAGCCCCGGAAGGGCGGACAAGGGAATGGCTTATGCTATCGCTTTATTTCTTTTCAACATGGCCGCCAAATTGCTTGCGCATTGCGGACAGCATTTTGTCGGAAAAACAATCGGGCCGCCGCGAACGAAAGCGGCTATAAAGCGCGGCGGTTAACACATTGGCGGGAACAGCTTCTTCAATGGCCGCTTGAACAGTCCAACGGCCCTCGCCGGAATCTTCAACATACCCTGAATAATTCGACAGATCCGGATTTTCCAGCAAGGCGATTGCAGTCAGATCCAGTAACCAGGATCCGACCACGCTGCCCCGCCGCCAGACTTCTGCTATTTCCTTCAGATCCAGATCGTAGCGAAGTTCTTCAGGCAGATTATCGCAATCAGCATTGCGCATGATATCGAAGCCTTCAGCATAGGCCAACATCATTCCGTATTCGATACCATTATGAATCATCTTGACAAAATGGCCGGACCCCGAAGGACCGCAATGCAAATACCCTTGATCCGCCGTACCCGGCAAGTTTCCACGGCCTGGCGTTGGTTCTATATCGCCTTTACCGGGTGCAAGGGTTTTGAAAACCGGATCAACTAGCTGAACCGCCTGTTTCGGACCGCCAATCATCAGACAATAGCCTCTTTCAATACCCCAAACGCCGCCACTGGTGCCTACATCCAGATAATGAATACCCTTTTCGGCAAGCAATTTGGCACGGCGCACATCATCTTTATAAAAGGAATTACCGCCATCGATAACGATATCGTCTTTTTCCAGTAATTCCGCTAGCGCCGTCACTGTCTTCTCGGTCAACTCTCCGGCCGGCACCATACACCAGACAACCCGCGGCGCATCTAATAAAGAAACAAACTCCTCGAGAGTTGTCGCGCCGGCTGCACCCTCATTTTTGAGGCTTTCCACATTGGCTGCATTGACATCAAAACCCACGCAGCGATGGCCACCCGCCATCAATCGCCTGGCCATATTGGCGCCCATTTTTCCCAGACCAATCATTCCCAATTGCATATCTTGCCCTTTCTTTGTATTGATATTCGAGTCAGCAGCCTATTCCCACCAACGGTGCAGCGGTGAATAGCGGCCCGTTTACTTGCTTTAAGTTAGTGCAAACAAATTAGAAATTTGCACCGAAATGGTCATTATCCATTCAGTTAATACGCTTTTTAATAACCAGCCCTGACTATTAAGCAAAAATCATACCATTTAATCTGATCTGTTAAACGAGGGGTGAACATTTAGGTTTAGCACTCATTATGATTGACACAAAAACAGCCCACTCCTGCTTATGCAGAAAATTTTACTTGCTGAATTACAAGACCTTTCGGGAAAACTATAAACATGCTCGGGTTTGGATACAAAAAGCCATTTTTATCAGCTACATTAATTGGTATGATACTTGCTTTTTAAACTACGATATTCTAAAAGCAAATGGTATGACTATTGATCAATTAAACAGAATCTATGGCATTCCAGGCCAACTCAAATTCGTAGAAGGGAAAGGTGATTTTCCTTTTATCCGGGTTAGCAATCGAAGCGCGACTGCGTTAATTTCGCTGTATGGGGGACAAGTGTTGTCTTACCAGCCGGCTAATGAAGATGCAGATCTGCTGTTTCTGAGTCAAAAAGCATACTACGATGAGGGCAAGGCCATCAGGGGCGGCATTCCTGTCTGTTGGCCCTGGTTTGGCGAGGATTCATCAGGCTTGCAACAACCCAATCATGGCTTTGTACGGAATTGTCTTTGGACAGTTTTAGAAACAGAGGCAGCCTCGGACCTTGAAACAAGGGTTAAACTGGGGCTGACAACCCATAAAAATGAAATTTTGTGGCAGCATGCGTTTGCTCTGGAGCTTGAAATTTCGGTCGGCAATTGCCTCACGCTGGAATTGATAACCCGCAATACCGGAAATGAAATGTTTTCAATTACCCAGGCATTTCATACGTACTTCCAGGTCGGCGATATAAAACAGGTAAAAGTATCGGGCCTGGAGAATACCCGGTATTTCGATAAACTGGACGCAGGTATGCAAAAAGCCCAGATTGGTGCAGTTACTGTGTCAGAGGAAGTCGACCGCATCTATACAGATGTCAAAAATGAGTTGATTATTGACGATTCCGCTTTTGATCGCCGGATTCGAATTTCTTCCACCGGCAGCAACACCGCAGTGGTCTGGAATCCGTGGCTGAAAACATCGGCAACAATGACTGACCTGGAAAACGAGGATTACCAACGCTTTCTTTGTGTCGAAGCCGGCAATGTCGGCAACGATGTTGTGCAGATTCCACCCGGCAGCAAATACAGCCTGCTTACTAGCTTTCAAATAATACGGGACTGATACTAATGAAACAGCGACTGGTCGTTATCGGTAACGGCATGGCCGGAATCAGAACAGTTGAGGAACTGTTGCTAGCCGCACCCGATAAATACGCTATTACTGTTTTTGGCGCTGAACCTTACGGTAACTATAATCGCATTATGCTGTCTTCAGTGCTTTGCGGCGAAAAAACCATTGAAGATATTGTTATCAACAGCCGCCAATGGTATGTCGATAATGGTATTCGCTTATATGCTGGTAAGAATAAGGCGGTAATACGAATAGACCGGGCTGCCCGTAAAGTTTACGCCCAGGATGGAACCTGTGCCGGCTATGACCGCCTGCTGATCGCCACGGGTTCAAAAGCGGTTATACCGCCCATTCCGGGGAATGACCTGGCGGGCGTTATCAATTTTCGCGACATTTTCGACGTCAACAGAATGCTGGCTTACAGTAGAAGCCATAAAAAAGCCGTCGTATTAGGC